>NZ_JQKG01000005.1 GCF_000745915.1 Deinococcus misasensis DSM 22328 | reverse complement strand
CGAAGCTCTGGGGGGTTTGGTCTTGGGGATGAAAGGCCACAAAACTGTCACAAGCAATATCGACACCGATGACTTGCATGCGTTTTCCTCCTAGAATGGAATCGTCAAGCCGCTGACCGTCGGGACTGTCTTGTGTACAGGCTCTGATGCCTTAGATAACGTCCGACCTTTGGATCAGCTTCTCAGGCCCGTCCGATCTGAGTGACGAGCTCTGGCTCTTAGATTTCAACGGACTCTGGGGCCTGAGGGCTTGACCAAGTTCATTGTGCGCTCCAAATGAACTCAACACACAAGCTTTCAGCCCTCAGCGAAAAACACCAGAGGGCTGATGCGTGTTGAGACAAAAGCTTAAGCCGTTCAAATGCACTGACTGCTGACCACTGATGGCTGAAAGCTATTGTGTATACAGTATACAAAGAGTTAGGATAAGCGTATGACACGCCCTTTGCTTGAGCACCTGCAGCAGGAAATCCAGACCCTGAAAGACACAGGGTATTACAAAAATGAACACCAGATCCAGAGCCCCCAGCGGGCCGACATCCAGCTCAAAAACGGTCAACAGGTTTTGAATTTCTGTGCCAACAACTACCTCGGGCTGGCCAATGACCAGCGGATCATCGACCGTGCTGCTCAGGCCCTGACTGAGTACGGATTCGGAATGGCCAGTGTTCGCTTCATTTGCGGAACCCAGACCATCCACAAAGAACTCGAAGCCAGAGTGAGCCAGTTTCTGGGCACCGAAGACACCATTCTGTACACCAGTTGCTTTGATGCCAACGGTGGCCTGTTCGAGACCCTGCTTTCCGAACAGGACGCCATCATTTCCGATGAACTGAACCACGCTTCCATCATTGATGGGATCCGCCTGTGCAAAGCCAAACGGTTTCGGTATAAAAACAACGACATGCAGGACCTTGAGGCCCAGCTGCAGGCTGCAGACGCTGCAGGTGCACGTTTCAAACTGATCGCCACCGATGGGGTGTTCAGCATGGACGGCATCATCGCAGACCTCAAATCCATCTGTGACCTTGCGGACAAGTACGGTGCTTATGTGATGGTGGACGACAGCCACGCCGTGGGCTTCATCGGTGAAAATGGCCGGGGCACCCCCGAGTTTTGTGGCGTTTCAGATCGCATCGACATTTACACAGGAACCTTTGGCAAGGCTCTGGGTGGGGCCAGTGGAGGCTACACCTCTGGGCGCAAGGAAATTGTGGAGTGGCTCAGGCAGCGTTCCAGACCTTACCTGTTCTCCAACTCGGTGGCCCCCAACATTGTGGCGGCCACCCTTGCCACCCTTGACCTGTTGGAAGAGGATGGCAAAGTTCTGAGAAGCAAACTGCAGGCCAACAGCGAACTGTTCCGCCGTGAAATGACCACACTGGGCTTCCAGTTGGTGCCCGGTCAGCACCCGATCATTCCAGTGATGCTGGGCGATGCTGTGCTGGCAGGCAACATGGCCAAAGAAATGCTGGAACTTGGGGTTTATGTGGTGGGGTTCAGCTTCCCCGTGGTGCCCAGAGGCAAAGCCCGCATCCGCACCCAGATGAGTGCAGGACACGAAACCGAGCACATCGAGCGTGCTGTGAAGGCGTTTGAAGTCGCGGGCAAGAAAGTGGGTGCCCTGTGAAGGCCCTTGCCAAACTGGAAGCCAGAGAAGGCATCTGGATGACCGAGGTGGACAAGCCTGAGGTGGGCCCCAACGACCTCCTCATCCGCATCAAGAAGTCTTCGATTTGCGGAACCGATGTGCACATCTACAAGTGGGACGATTGGGCGCAAAAAACCATTCCTGTGCCCATGCATGTGGGTCACGAGTACATGGGTGTCGTGGAGACCATGGGCTCCGAGGTGCGCGGTTTTGAGATTGGAGACCGGGTCTCTGGAGAAGGCCACATCACCTGTGGCCACTGCCGGAATTGCCGTGCTGGTCGTCGCCATTTGTGCCGAAACACTCTGGGCGTGGGGGTGAACCGTCCCGGTTCCTTTGCAGAGTATCTGGTGATTCCTGCGTTCAATGCTTTCAAACTGCCTGCCAACATTCCAGACGAGATTGCTTCCATTCTGGATCCCTTTGGCAATGCGGTGCATACCGCCCTTTCCTTTGATCTGGTGGGTGAAGATGTGCTGGTGACGGGAGCAGGCCCCATCGGCATCATGGCAGCAGCGGTGGCCAAGCATGTGGGTGCGCGCAACGTGGTGATCACCGATGTCAACGATTACCGTCTGGATCTGGCCCGCAAGTTTGGGGTCACCAGAGCGGTCAATGTGGCCAAAGAAAACCTGCAGGACATCATGCACGATCTGGACATGCATGAGGGGTTCGATGTGGGGCTGGAAATGAGTGGCAGTGGTCCTGCATTCAACCAGATGCTGACCCACATGAACCACGGGGGCAAAGTGGCCCTGCTCGGGATTCCCGGAAGTGGCGTGACCATCGATTGGAACAACGTGATTTTCAAGGGCCTGATCATCAAGGGCATCTATGGTCGCGAAATGTTTGAAACGTGGTACAAGATGGTGGCCATTTTGCAGAGTGGCCTCGACCTCACCCCGATCCTGACCCACCGTTTTTCGATTGATGATTATGAAAAAGGTTTTCAGACGATGATCTCGGGTCAGTCTGGCAAAGTGATTCTGGACTGGGATTGAAGAAAAAGCTGTTCACAGGCCCGGACCCAGCTCCGGGCTGTTTTTGTTTTGATGCATGAGGAGAACATTTAAATCTGTAACATTTTGTTCAATTGCTGATTTTATGAAAACGATTGCAGGAAGCCAGAGGGGATGTTATATTGAGATTGTTAACCTTAAAAACAAAGTTCATGCTGGAGGTTGTGATGTTGCGCAAGTCCCGAGCCACCCGAATGCTGACTGCCCTTTTGCTGACCGGTGCAGTTTCCACCCAAGCCCAGAGCCAGGATGCCCCTTACTTGAATCCCAAATTGCCTGTCGAGGAACGGGTCAAAGACCTGCTCTCCAGAATGTCTCTGGAAGACAAAGTCGGCCAGATGACCCAGGCCGAACGCGGCAACATCAAAAACCTTGATGACGTCAGTTATTACGCCTTCGGTTCGATCCTCTCTGGTGGCGGTTCTGTGCCAGCAGACAACTCCCCAGAGGGCTGGGCCAACATGATCGACATGTACCAGCGTGAAACCCTGAAGGCCCCTCTGAAAATCCCCATGCTGTACGGAATTGACGCCGTGCACGGTCACAACAACGTGTATGGTGCAACCATTTTCCCCCACAACATCGGACTTGGGGCCACCCGCAATCCAGAGCTGGTCAAGAAGATTGGTGAAGCCACCGCCAAAGAGGTGTACGCCACAGGCATCCGCTGGAACTTTGCGCCATGCGTCTGCATTGCCAGAGATGAACGCTGGGGTCGCACGTACGAATCCTACGGGGAAGACCCTGAAATCGCCACCATGATGACGTCCATCATTGACGGCATGCAGGGCAACCTCGGGCAGCCCGGAACGGTTCTGGCCACCGCCAAGCACTTTGTGGCAGATGGTGGCACGGCTCTGGATTCCAGCACCACTGGAAACTACAGCCTCGATCAGGGGGATTCCCGCATTTCAGAAGAAGAACTCCGCAAGATTCACCTGCCCCCCTACAAGGCTGCCATCGAAAAAGGGGTGGGCAGCATCATGGCCTCTTTCTCCAGCTGGAATGGGGTCAAACTGCACGGCCACAAGTACCTGCTGACCGATCTCCTGAAAGGCGAACTGGGCTTCAAAGGCTTTGTGATTTCCGACTGGGCAGGCATCGATCAAATCTCCAACGATCCAGCCAAGAATGTGCGCGAGGCCATCAATGCAGGCATCGACATGGTGATGGAACCCAACAACTACCCCCGTTTCTACAACACCCTGCTGTCCGAAGTCGAAAAAGGCAACATCCCCATGAGTCGCATCGACGACGCGGTGTCCCGCATCCTCACCCAGAAATTCAAACTCGGGCTTTTTGAAAATCCCTTCACGGACCGCAGTTATTTCAACCAGTTGGGCTCACAGGAACACCGGGACCTTGCCCGTCAGGCTGTGCGCGAGTCTCTGGTGCTCCTGAAAAACGAGCAGGTGCTTCCCATCAAGAAAGACACCGCCAAGATTCTGGTGGCAGGCAGCAATGCAGACGACATCGGCAACCAGTCTGGGGGCTGGACCATGACCTGGCAGGGGGGCTCTGGCAAGATCATCCCCGGAACCAGCATCCTTGAAGGCATCCAGAAAACCGTGTCTTCCACCTCAAAAGTCGATTACGTGAAGTGGCCCGACCCCGATCAGGCCAAAGGTTACGACCTTGGCATTGTGGTGGTTGGCGAGCGTCCCTACGCCGAAGGTCAGGGAGACCGGGAAAATCTGGTCCTCGGAGATGGAGACCGCCGCGCCATTGACAACGTCTGCTCGGCCATGAAGTGTGTGGTGGTGGTGGTGTCTGGCCGTCCACAGATCCTGACCGATCAACTGCCCAAAATGAACGCTCTGGTGGCTGCATGGCTGCCCGGTTCAGAGGGTCAAGGGGTCGCCGATGTGCTGTTCGGAGATTTCAACTTCTCTGGCAAGCTGCCCATCACTTGGCCCAAAAGCATGGATCAGGTGCCGATCAATGTCGGAGATGCCAACTACGATCCGCTCTTCGCTTACGGTTATGGCCTGAAGTACTGAGCCCAGCAGAAACCATCCAGCAGAAAACCAAAAAGATCACCCGGACATTTCCGGGTGATTTTGTTTGCTTCCCTTTGCTTTCTTCCGGTTCCAGAGGCTGGATCAGTTGTCGGTGACCAGCACAGGAACCGGGACCATTTCATGCACCAGAGGCCGTTTGCGGGTGCCAAACTTCTGGGCGCGTTGCAGAGCAGCTTCGCGCAGGGTGCGTTCCCAGCCCATGCGAACATGGTTGGGAAAGGTGCCCAGAAAAGTGCCCAGAAGGTCGTCCCAGATGGTCTGCTCTTGCCACTTCTGGTACCTGTTCCAGGCGGTTCTGGAGGTGATGCCAAAATCCTCTGGCATGTCCTGCCAGGGCATGGCGGTGCTCAGGACGTGCAGGATCGCCTCGAAAACGTGGCGGTCACGCACGTTCAGTTTGGGGACGGCCAGCAACAGGGTGTCCCATTGTTCATCGGTGAGCCGATAGATGCTGTGTTCTTGCATTGGGGTCTCTCGCTTCTGACTTCTTCAGTCCGGGAAAGAAAGGCGGTCTGACGCGAACCTTGCAGGGGAGGGGTGCGTAAAAGGGAAAGACTTTGACCTTGGACTGTTGAATGAGCGTAAAACGCTTTCGGGGGGATTGTCAATGAAAAATCCCCGTCAAGGTTTTGACGCATGTGTGTTCTGCCCCACAACGCTCGTTTGCCCGAGCCATGAAGCAACCACCCCATCATTTTGCTCCTGTCACGACTTGTATGAATGTGATGGGACATCTTGCATCTGTTGAAGATGAATGCAAAAATATAAAATTGAACCCTAAAAATATACATAAAATCTGCATGATTTGGACAAATTGCCTTGAAATTTGCCCTTGACTGTGGCATATATTGAATATTCATGCGTCTTTGCTGGCCGCCCCTACCAGCAGCGCTGAAGGGAGTGCCATGACAGCAGTGTCTTTCACGCATCAGGCGTTCAATGAAGTCTATTCCACTCCCGAAAACGTCCGAGGACATTACCACGTCCTGATGGATCAACTTTCCAAACTGGGAGTTCAGGAATTTGAACGCCGTGCCGGACTCAGTGACCTGAGTTTCCGCAATCAGGGGATCACTTTTACCGTCTACGGAGATGCACAGGGAACCGAACGCACCATTCCCTTTGACATGCTCCCACGCATCATTTTGGCCCAAGAGTGGGACACCTTGGAACGGGGCCTCAAGCAACGGGTCAAGGCCATCAACATGTTCTTGCAGGACCTGTATGGCCCACAAAAGATCCTCAAAGACCGCAAAATCCCCTATGACCTGATCCATTCCAGCCCGAACTTTCGGCGTGAGATGTTCGGCATTCAGGTGCCTTATGGGGTGTACACCCATGTGGTCGGCTCAGACCTGATCCGCGACGAACAGGGCCAGTACCGGGTCCTTGAAGACAACTTGCGTTGCCCGAGTGGGGTCAGTTACGTGCTGGCCAACCGCACCGCCATGACCCGCATTTTCCCGAGGCTGTTCAGCCAGTACCGGGTTCGTCCGGTGCAGCATTACACCACGGCGCTTCTGGAACTGCTTCGCAGCCTCTCTCTCAGGCACCTTGAAGAGCCCACCATTGTGGTCCTGAGTCCGGGCATCTACAACAGTGCTTATTTCGAACACGCTTTTCTGGCCCAGCAAATGGGTGTGGAACTCGTGGAAGGCCGTGACCTGTTTGTCAGTGAGAGCAAGGTGTTCATGCGCACCACCCACGGACGCAAGCAGGTGGATGTGATTTACCGCCGCATCGACGATGATTTTCTGGACCCAGCAGCGTTCAGACCAGACAGTGCTCTGGGCGTCGCAGGCCTGATGCAGGCAGTCCGGGCAGGGAATGTGGCTCTGGCAAACGCACCCGGCGCAGGCATTGCAGATGACAAGGCTGTGTACCCTTACGTCCCAGAGATGATCCGTTATTACCTGTCGGAAGAGCCCATTCTGGAAAACGTGCAGACCTACTCTGGAGCCAAAAATCAGGATCTGGTGTACATGCTGGAACATGCCCACGAACTGGTCTTCAAGCCCGTCGGGGAGTCTGGCGGTTATGGGATGCTGATTGGCCCTCAATCCAGCAAGCAAGAGGTGCAGGATTACCTGCAAAAAGTGCGGGCCAACCCCAGAAATTTCATTGCCCAGCCGACCATTTCCCTGAGTGTGCACCCCAGTTACTACAAAGACACCGGCAATTTTGAACCCTGCCACATCGACCTGAGGCCTTTCATTCTGGTGGGTCAGGAGACCACCCTGATCCCCGGAGGCCTGACCCGAGTGGCCCTGAAAAGGGGTTCTCTGGTGGTCAACAGTTCGCAGGGGGGAGGCTCCAAAGACACCTGGGTGCTGGAAGACGACGACGTCCTGTATCAGCAAAACCTCATGGAAACCCCGGTGAACCTGCCCGAGTTTGAAGAACACCAGCCGGATCTGGCTCTGGAAGCCATCAAAATGGCCCAGGAAGCCCAACAACAATGAGGTTTCACCGATGCTGAGCCGACTTGCCGAAAACCTGTTCTGGATGGGCAGGTACATTGAACGGGCCGAAAACACCGCCCGTCTTCTGGACGTGAATTACCACTCCACCCTTGAAGCCCCCAAGTGGTTTCCGGTGCGCTGGGAGCCGTTGCTGCGCATCACCACCTCTCAGGAACAGTACTTTGAGCACTTTCCAGAGGTGACCCCTTACAACGTTCCGGTGTGGCTGGCGATCCATCCGCACAACCATTCCAGCATCCGGGGTTGCATCACCACCGCCCGCGAAAATGCCCGCAGCCTCCGGGACCGCCTTCCCAGCGAGATGTGGGAAACCATCAACCGGGAATACTTCAAACTCGGGTTTGCCACGCAGGACCTCATCAACGAAGATGGCCTGCACAACTACTGCATCACCGCCAGAGATGCCAGCCACCTGTTTTTTGGTATTGCAGAAGCCACCCTGCCCAGAGATGAAGGCTGGCTGTTCTTGCAAGCCGGACGCCTTCTGGAACGGGCAGACAGCGTTCTCAGGATGCTGGCGGAATACTATCAGGACATTCCCACCTCGGCGCAGAATCAGGTGGAGATTCAAAACCACCACTGGATGGCGGTCCTGAAAAGCGTGTCGGCCTATGAAGCCTACCGCAAGCAGTACCAGTCCAGACTGGAACCTGCCCGCATCGCTGCCTTCCTGCTGCAAAGCCACACCTTCCCCAGAAGCGTGATTTTCAACCTGCAAACTTTAAAGACCCTGCTGGAAGAGCTCGCAGACATCACCCAGCACAACTCACGGGAAATCTCACGCAAACTCGGGTGGCTGATTGCCCAGCTGGATTACGGTGTGCCTCTGGACGGCCTGATGGTCGGAGACACCCGTGCCCTGAAAGACATGGCCAACTCCCTCTGGAAAATCTCGGATGACATGGGTCGCCTGTACTTCATGGCGAGGTACGCATGATTCAGGTGGACTTTACCTCCCCCAGCACCGAAGATGTGAAGGTGACCCGTTACACCTTCGAACACCTCACCCAGTACACCTATGAAGAGGAGGCGTGGGACAGCTTCGGCACCCTGCACCTGCAACCAGTCAGTGGCAGGCAAAAACTGCTGGATTACGATCTGGTCCTCCGGCCCACCGGCCACCTGCGTTTTCACACCGATTACTTCGGCAATGTGGCCCACGAATTCCATGTCGAGCAACACCACAAAGAACTGGCCATCCTGTCCAGAGGCATCATCGAAGTGTTCTCTCTGGCCTTGCCCTCTGCCCTGATGACCTTGCAAAAGTATCAGGAAGCCCTGCCTCCAGAGTTCTCAGAGTTCTTGCTGCCCTCCCAGCATGTCCCCGCAGGTTCATGGAGGACCAACATGGGTTTCAACCCAGAGGACCCCTCCGAAGACCTCCTGAGCCATCTGGACCGCCTGAACACCGACATCTTCAAAGCCATCGTGTACACCCCCGGAGCCACCGATGTGTTCACCTCGTTGCAGGAATTCACCACCCACAAAAAAGGGGTGTGTCAGGATTACGCCCACCTGATGATTGCCATTTTGCGTGAACAGGGGATTGCTGCGCGTTACATCTCGGGTTATGTTTATTCCGAAAAACATGCTGAATGGCACGGAGCGCAGGCTTCCCATGCATGGGTTGAAGTGTATTTGCCCGGAGTGGGTTGGGCAGGTTGGGACCCCACCAACGGGGTGCGGGTGCAAGAAGAACACATTGTGGTGGCCTCGGGCCGGGACTATGCAGATGTGGCCCCTCTAAACGGCGTGCACAGTGCCGGAGGCAAATCCGAACTCAAGGTTGAGGTGATGGTCCGAAAATTCTAATCTGTCAACTTTAAATGGAGTTTGACTTTCATGCATTCTCATTCAGGGCTTTACGAAAACTCATTTTTCAGATAAAATAAACTCAACTTGGGGAAACCCGGAGACCAACCTCCATATGTTGGCTTGGCGGAGACTGAATCAGAACAGTCTCCGCTTTGTTGTTTTCAAAATTCAACTTCAAGGAGCAATGATGTCAAGGCCAGATCCATAAAAATCCTGAAAACCAGAGATCAAGTCACATCAAAGAAATCCTTTGATGCAAACCCTCTTTTGTTTTGAAAGGAGAAAAATGTTCACTGCCGATGAAGTTCTTCTGCTGTTTGCCATGACAGTGGGACTTTTGTTGATGTACATCCTGAGGTCCAAAAAGATGGATCAGAAATGGATGGGACCATCCCACATGTTCATTGGAATTGGCATCAACCTTCTCGCCCTCTGGATCTTTGTGAAGTAAAGGAGAAAAACATGGAAATCAACTTCGGACTTGGACTGGTGATTCTGGGTGCAGTGATCCTTGCGGTGCTTTTGCTGGTGGCCCTGATTCAGAACTTCCTGATCGTGGTGCCACCCAATCGGGTATTGGTGGTTTCAGGGCGCAAAACCGCTCTGGAAAATGGAGACAGTGTGGGCTACCGGGTCATTCGTGGAGGGCGTGCCTTCAGGGTCCCGGTGCTGGAACAAATCAACTGGATGGATCTGGGCACCATCCCTCTGGAACTCACGGTTCAAAATGCCTTTTCCAAGGGAGGCATTCCCCTGACCGTGCATGCGGTTGCCAACGTGAAAGTCAATGCCAGAGAGCCTTACCTGTCCAATGCCATCGAGCGCTTTCTGAACACTTCCCAATCTCAACTGATGCAAATCACCAAAGACACCTTGGAAGGGAACTTGCGTGGCATCATTGCCACATTGACCCCAGAGGAGGTCAACGAAGACCGCTTGCGTTTTGCTGCTGCCCTCATCGAAGAGGCCGAGCATGACATGCACAAAATCGGCATGCAACTGGACACCCTCAAGATCCAGAACGTGTCAGACGATGCCGGTTACCTGAAATCCATCGGGCGCAAACGCACCGCCGAGGTCCTGAAAGAAGCCCGCATCGCGGAAGCCGAAAGAAACGCCGAAGCCACACAGGTGGAGGCCGGAGCCCAACAGCGTTCTCAGGTGACCCAAGCGCAAGCCCAGCAAGCCATCATTGAAGAGCAGAACAAACTCAGGGTGCGCACTGCAGAATTGAATGCGGTTGCTGTCGCCAAAGAAAACGAGGCCAGCGTGGCCGGGGAACGGGCCAGAGTGGTTGCAGAACAACAACTGGAACAAGAGCGCATCGTGCTGAACCAGAAGCGCTTTGAAGCCGACATGATCACCCCGGCCAGAGCCCAGCGTGAAGCCAAATTGCTGGAAGCACAGGCCGAAGCTGCTCCCATCATCGAAGAAGGAAAAGCCAAAGCGGAAGCTTTCCGCGTGCTGGTGGAAGCCTTCTCAAGTGCCGGAATTGCCGGAGAGCGTGCCTTCGTGCTCAACATGATGCCCGCTCTGGTCAAAGAAATGGCCGACGCTGTGCGTGAAGTCAAAATTGACAAACTCAATGTGATTGACTCTGGCAACGGAGAAGGCTTTCAGAAGGTGCTGCACAACCTGCCCAGAGGCATCCTGAGCATGATGGAGCAGCTGGAAACCACCACCGGCGTGGACCTGTTCTCTGCGTTGCAGAAGACCATGCATGGGATTCCCGAAGGGTTGCCCGAGCCACAGAACGCCACCGTAGGGTGACGGAAGAAGTTTACAGTTCACAGTGAAGAGTTGACAGCAAGATTTTGATGCGACAGCAGCAAGAACAACAGTGTTGTACATCAAAAGCGAGAATCCCACAAAAAGGGGATTCTCGCTTTGAAATGTCTACTGAAAACTGTTGACTGAAAACTTTACTGATTGTCCAGAGGGATGCTGGCGGTCAAAACCACCGTGTCGCCGCGCTGCTCCACATCAATCTGGGGCTGGACTTTGCTGCTGTTTTTGGGGAAGTAACGCTCCACCACTTCCAGAAGTTCTTTGCGAAGGGCTTCCACACGTCCAGGGGGGATCTGGGCGCGGTCATAGGCCAGCACCAGTTCCAGACGGTTTTTCAGGGTTTCCTTAGAGCGGTTTTTTCTGCCCCAGAACATTACCGACCACCTCCGAAGATGCGCTTGAGGGTGGCAATGAAGCCGCGGTCCTCTTCAAGGTTCATGAAGGGAACGTCTTCACCGATGATGCGGCGTGCAGTGTCAAGGAAAGCCTGTCCGGCTTTGGAATCACCCAGCACGGCAGGTTCACCGACGTTGGTGGAGACCAGAATGTTCTCGTCTTCAGGAATGATGCCGATGGGTTTGGTGCCCAGAATCTCCAGCACATCCTCGACAGAGAGCATGTTGCCTTTGGCCACCATTTTGGGGCGCAGGCGGTTGATCACCAGTTTGATTTCTGGCACCTGCTGGGCTTCCAGAAGGCCGATGATGCGGTCTGCGTCACGGACAGAGGAGACTTCGGGGTTCACGACCACCAGAGCGCCCTCTGCAGGGGCAGCGGCGGTTTTGAAGCCCATTTCGATGCCTGCAGGAGAGTCAATCAGGATGCGGTCAAAGCCTTCTTCTTCCAGCATCATTTTGATCAGGTCCTGCATTTTTTCAGGACTCAGGGAATCCTTGTCGCGGGTTTGGGCTGCAGGCAGCAGAAACAGGTTTTCCACGCGTTTGTCGCGGATCAGGGCCTGACGGACCTTGCATGCCCCTTCGAGCACATCAACGAGGTCAAAAACCACTCTGGATTCCAGACCCATCACCACGTCGAGGTTCCTGAGACCCACATCCACGTCAATGATGGCGACCTTTTGACCGAGTTTGGCGAGTGCTGTTCCGATGTTGGCGGTGGTGGTGGTCTTGCCGACGCCACCTTTGCCAGAGGTCACCACGATCACTTTTCCGTTCAAGACTTGATACCTCCAATGGTTCTTTACGTATTCTATAAAAAATAACGAGGGGGGTAAGTCCCCCCTCGCTTCAGACCGGGTTTTGTTTAGATGGAAGGAAAAGCTTCTGTGGATTGACCGTTGCGTTTGACCACTTCGCGCACGGTGTCACCGGTGATGAGTTCGCTTTCCAGCAGCAGCTTGGCCACTTCGTGCATGGCGGGCGCATACTCGCTCAGGACGCTTCTGGCACGCTCGTAGGCAGTGTCCAGAATCTTCTTGATGTCCTCGTCGACCAGTCGGGCGGTGCTTTCGGAGAAGTCTTTGCGGTGGGCCATGTCTTCACCAAGGAACACCGGACCAGAGTCTGAACCGAAAGCCATGTTGCGGAAGTTTTCGCCCATGCCCCACTCAAGGACCATGCGTTTGGCGACGCCCATGGCCTGTTTGAAGTCGTTGGATGCACCTGTGGAGATCTGTCCGATGAAGATTTCTTCGGCAGCACGACCCCCGAGGGTGTAGACCAGTTGGTTTTCCAGTTTCTGCTGGCTGACCATGGCACGCTCTTCAGGCAGGTAGAATGCGGCCCCGAGGGCACGACCTCTGGGAATGATCGAGACTTTTTGCAGGCGGTCTGTACCGGGCAGCACGGCGGCAGCCACGGCATGTCCGGCCTCGTGGTAAGCAATCGCTTTGCGCTCTTCTTCGGTGATGGTCAGGCTGGAGTTTTCCAGACCCAGGGTGATCTTGTCCAGAGCGCGGTAGAAGTCGTGCATCTCGATGCGGGTTTTGTTGACCCGACCTGCTTCCAGAGCAGCCTCGTTCACGAGGTTTTTCAGGTCTGCACCACTGAAGTAAGAGGTGGCTCTGGAAAGCTCATCCAGACTTACGTCTTCTGCAATGGGTTTGTTGCGCATGTGCACTTTCAGGATGGCCTCGCGCTCCTTGAGGTTGGGGAGGTCGATGGTCACCTGACGGTCAAAACGACCGGGACGCAGCAGGGCAGGGTCCAGAATGTCCGGACGGTTGGTGGCGGCCAGCACGATCACGCTGGAGGTCTTGTCGAAGCCGTCCATCTCGGAGAGGATCTGGTTGAGGGTTTGTTCACGTTCATCGTGACCCCCACCGATGCCTGCACCACGTTTGCGGCCAATCGAGTCGATCTCGTCAATGAAGATGATGGCAGGTGCACCTTTGCGGGCCTCATCAAAGAGGGTCCGCACACGGCTGGCACCGACGCCCACGAACATTTCCATGAACTCGGAAGCGCTGACTGTGAAGAAGGGTACATCGGCTTCTCCGGCCACGGCACGGGCCAGCAAGGTTTTACCGGTTCCGGGAGGGCCGACCAAAAGCACCCCTTTGGGAATCTCTGCACCGATCTGGTGGTATTTGGTGGGGTTCTTCAGGAAGTCCACCACTTCGACCAGTTCGCGTTTGGCTTCTTCGTGACCGGCCACATCAGAGAACTTGGTGGGCACTTTGTTTTCTTTGCCATACCGCTTGGCACGGGACTGGCCGAACTGGAAGACCTGGCTCTGGCCTCCCTGAGCGCGCATGAACACGAAGTAGAACAGGGCCACCAGCAGCAGCACGGGACCGAAAGCCATCAGGAATCCCCACCATGGGCTGGGTTGCTGGCGGGTGATTTGCACATCGGCAGCTTTCAGGTCGGCAATCAGTGCGTTGTCTGGGAGGCCAGAGTCGGCCACCAGAATCACCGAAAGGTTTTGTGCTTCACGGGTGCCATTTCGCAGGGTTGCCACCTGCTCAGGGGCCCGCAGTTTGACGGTGGCGGTGGAGCCACTGATGTTCACTGCTTCCACTTTTTGTTCTTTGACGAGTTGCGTGAATGTGGTGTAACTGACCTCAGAAGTCCGTGAGACTCCGTTTTGTCCGGTGATGACCGCAAGCGCGATCAAGACGATCAAAACCAGAAACCAGGGCTGTATGCGTATCAAGACTGAACCTCCAACAACTTGAGTCTACCAGACTCAAGTGAGAGAAGATGATTGGAAAAACCCCAATGGAAGCAAAGGAAAGCACCTCTGGAGGTTCCTCAAAATCGGGTTTCACAAAAACCCAAGGGAAAAGCATTTTGTGAGACAGCAGAAAACCATTTTTCATCTTGATCGGTGGCAGCAAGAACAGAAGAACTGTGACTTCGGTTTTGGTGCTCTGGATTATGTTTTGATGGCCTCAATGCTTTTTGAGGTTACAGTCTGAGGCCCAAAAGTATCGCTGGAGGTTGGACTTTGAAAGGCTTTTGGTTTCATTCATGAACTGAGATGAGGAAGCGGTGGTGGTTGCAGCCTCTGAAAGGACACATCTTGTGGCGATGGACCGCCCACCCCTTGCTGCTGAGATAAGATAAACTATCCCAACTGAGGGAGTGTGAAACAGGTTGGAAGGGTTGCAAGACATCATCAATCGTATCGAACAGGTCATGCAGGAAGACCGTTTTGATCTGGCCTTTCAGATCCTCGATGAGGTGTACCCCAAAAAGAGTGAACCCGAGCGTGCCCAACTGGCCCTGCTCGCTGCTGAATTGTACGCCCTGCACGGCCCAGAGCTCTCCGATGAGGGACTTGCTGCTCTGGTCTCTGCCGCAGAAATGAATGAAGCTCTGGTGGAGACCCCCCGTTTTCAGGTGCTCAGGGGTTTTTTCCTGAGTTATGGTGAAGACACCGCCGATGCCAGAGAAGATGCTTTATTGGGTCTGACTGCTGATCCCGTTTCTCGTTTTTTTGCTGCATGCACCCTGATGAATCTGGGTGAGGACCAGCAGGCCCGTGAAATCATGCAGGTGTTGCCTCTGGACCGCATGCCCAATCACTTGAAGTGGCGTTTCCATGCGTGGTATGGGAAATTGCTGGATCAAGCAGGGGAGATGAATCCTGCTGGAGACCATTACCGCGAAGCCTTGCGTTTGGTGAAAGTGCCCTGGCACCAGTTTGTTCTGAGCCTCGATCTGGCCAATGTTTTGCTGGCCCGCAATGATCTGCAGGATGCCCACAAATTGCTGGAATACATTGCGGAACATCTGGAACATGCCCCTGATGACCAGAAGTTGCAGTACGCCTACACCATTGCGCAGGTGTTTTTGAATCAAGGGAAATACCCTGAGGCTTTGAAGCACATCGAAGAAGCAGACCGTCTGGAAAAAGAACTTGGAGATCCCAGTTATGGGGTGGCTCTGGTTTATGGGCAAGCCTTGATGGGTCTGGGACGGCCACAGGAGGCTCTGGACCATTTTCAACAGGCCCTGAATTTGACCGAAACAGATGCCACGTATTGCTTGCATGAGATGGGCATTGCCCATCTGGACAGCGATCAGCCCCTGGAAGCTGTTGAGCATCTGCAACAGGTGCTGCGTGACCCTGAATATGCTTACCTGCCAGAGGCACAGGCAGACCTTGCAGATGCGGAATACCGCATGGGCCGCCTGACCGAAGCACAACAGTTGGCCGAAGAGGCTCTGGAACAGGGGGCTGTGGTGCCTGCCAGTCTGGTGCTCGGAAACATCGCCATGGATTACTACCATCTGGATGACGCTCTGGCCCATTATCAGCGTGTGGCAGACACTGCAGCGGAGGGAGGGCGTGAATGGTTGGTTGCCCAGCAAATGCTGGCTGACATTCTGGTCCAGCAAGGTTTCCAGCAGCCCGAGACCATCCTGAACCACGCAGAGCAGGCCCTGAAATTCGTTGATCCAAGCGATGATTGGTATTTGACATTGCAGGGGTACATCAACCGGGCCAGAGATGTGTTGCAACAGACAGACCAGCGCACCCTGAACTGAGGCCTTTGACAGAAGCACCAGAGGTTTTCTCTCTGGGGAAGTTTTTTGAAAGAAGTGGATTGGTCTGAATCCACTTCTTCCACGGATCAACACAACAGGTTGCAGCATCGCTGTAAAAGACGTCTCTCTGCAGGCGTCTTTTGTTTTTCCATTCCCACTGGGAAATTTGCACTGTGAAAGTGTGCACAAATCTCATTGTGATAGTTCCTTTCTTATCGTGAATGCGGGGTGCAGCAGAACCGCTTGTGACACCGGTTTCTGGATTTCAATCCCCACCAAAAGGCCATTTTTAAGATAACTAAGTAAGACAATAAAAAACGTTGGTGTTTTTGTTGGACAAAGTACAAGTTTTTGATGAATCGAAAATAAATTGTCTGGAACATCGTTTATGACCACGCTCTTTCTGCAAGAGTGGTCAAGATAAGTGTCATTTTGCTTCTGGGTGAATCTCTTGGAATTCATGGGTGACAATTGTAGATATATGTCTAGGCAAATCATTGTATACAATCTGGAATTGCTTCCAGTTTGAAGAAAGATGAGCTATCATCATGTCAACACAAAAAACCCAGTGATGCACCCCTGAAAGGAGCTTTACTCCATGCAAAAACGTCATGGTTTATTGGCCCTGTTGACCCTTGCTCTGGCAGCATGCGGACAGCAATCCCAGCAACTTCCCACTGCTGTTGAGCCCTCTGAAACCTCTGTGTCTTCCCAGACCGTTTCTGGTACCGCCATTGATGATTGGCGTCAACAGGTCATTTACCTGCTGTTCACCGACCGTTTTGCCAATGGCAACACTGCAAATGACAATGCTGGATCTGCAAACTGTTTTGATCCTGCCAATGCCCGCAAATTCCACGGCGGGGACCTTGCTGGTCTGCAAGGCAAACTGGGTTACATCAAAGACCTCGGTGCAACGGCCATCTGGACCACCCCCGTTTATGAGCAAGTCGGTCAGCAATCGGATGGCTCTTGCGGATACCACGGTTACTGGCCCAAGTATGCCTATCCTGCCAACATCAACATTGAACCCAAGCTCGGTACCTCGACCGACCTCACCAACCTGATCAACACCATGCACAACACCACCTACAACATGAAATACATCATGGACATGGTGGTCAACCACGCAGGTGTGGGTGCCCCCATCGTTTCCCAGCAACCCAGCTGGATTCACCCACCCAAACCCCAGTGCTCCACTCTGGGCGATCCAGACATTTACTGTGACCTGTACGCCCTGCCTGACTTCGCACAGGAAAACAGCACCGTTGCCAACTACCTGACCAACATCTCCAAGCAATGGGTCACCACCTACAACGTGGACTCCATCCGCATGGACACCGCCCGTCACGTTCCCAACACCTACTGGTCTGGCAGCTGGGTTCCCGGCATCAATGCCGCCAAAGCCAATGTCTTCACCTTCGCAGAGGCCTTCTACGACCAGAACGCCAGCGACCTGACCCAGTTCATGGATGCAGGGTTTGACTCGGTCATCAACTTCCCCCTGCGCAAAGCCTTCGTGGACTCCATCGCCAAAGCAGGCAGCCTGGACATTCTGGCCACCAAAATCAACAGCTATGTGACCACCTGGGGCCTCAACCGCTCCCTGTTGACCATCAACCTGCTGGACAACCATGATGTGGCCCGCTTCATCAATGAACCCGGTTTCGGCGTTGCAGAAGCAGACATCCGCAAACGCTACCAGCTGGCTCTGGGATCCCTGTTCACGGTTCCTGGCATTCCCCAGATTTACTACGGAAACGAAATCGGCATGTACGGTGGCACCGACCCCGACAACCGCCGCGACATGCCCAGCTGGGCATGGACCGACACAGGCCGTGCAACCGGAGGCGCAGGCTTCCTTGCAGGTGGAGCAACCCCCAAATACACCTACGATTACACCAAAAAACTGGTCACCATCCGCAAGAGCAACGAAGCCCTCTGGAAAGGCACCTACACCGAACTCTGGCGTCCCAACGGCGGTCAGAACGTGATGGCCTACTACCGCGGCAGTGGCACCAACCGCATCATCGTGGTCCTGAACACCTCCACCACCACCGCCAACATCAACGTGCCCATCCAGACCAGCGGCATCAGTGCAACAGACAAGTCTGCCCTGACCAACGGAACGGTCTTCACCGACCAACTCGGATATGGTGCTCCTGCAAGTGCCACCGTGACCAACGGCAGCCTGCCCGTCAGCATCCCTGCCCAGAGCATGGCCATCTACAAAGCGGGTGCTGTGGTGCCCCCACCTCCCGGAACCTCCGTCACCTTCCAGGTGCAAGCCAGCACCTTCTTCGGCCAGAGCGTGCATCTGGTGGGCAACATCAGCCAACTCGGTGCCTGGAACACCGCAAACTCCCTCGCCATGACCGCCAGCAACTGCTCTGGATCGGTGTGCACCTGGAAAGTCACCACCACCCTGCCTGCTGGAGCCATCCAGTTCAAGTTCATCAAGAAACCCGGCGATGGTGGAGCCTCCCTCACCTGGGAAGGGGGCAGCAACCGCTCCTACACCGTACCCACCACCGGTCCTGTGACCTACAACGGTGGCAGCTGGCAACCCTGATTCACCCACACCCTGTCCATTCTCTCCTTTCCTCTGATCCAAGCAAAAACCTTCTTGCCCAGCCACTTGATCTGCGTCGCACACCTTGCAGAAGAACCCCCAGAAAAGGCTCTGGGGGTTCTTTTTGGGTTCAGGATTTGGTGGTGCTGGATGGGTTGGGGTCAGCTCTGGTTTTTGCGCACGTACCACGCAAGGGTACCCGAACCAGCCACCACACCATCTTCACCAGAGACCTCGACCTGCACATTCACGCGGGTTTTGCCAGCGTTTTCCAGCTCAGACAGCATGGTTTGCAGGGCATGGGGTTCGATGGTGGCTCTGGCGGTGCCTTGCCCCAGCAAGGGGGCCACATACTGGAAGTTCACCTGTGTGATCAGGGGGGTGTAGGCCATCAGGCCACCGGGCAGTGAGCTGGCAATGGCCACCCCACAAGCAGATTCGGCCAGCCCAAACTGAACAGCAGCATGCAGGGTGCCGATGTGGTTCAGCAGGTCTTTGCGGGGATCAAGGGTGCAGGTGGCTTCGCCGGGTTTGAGGTCGGTGACTTGGACGTTCATCCAGCCGTTGAATGGGACAGTGGCCAGCATCTGGGTCAGCATTTCGGGTTTCATGTTGATGACCATCATAGCAGATTTTTATACCAAGTTTAAAAATAAGTTCGAAAACAAACGAAATGGCTGATGTCCTGCACCCTGAGCCCAAAATCAGTTATGATGGTCCCATGCTTTTTGACCGTCACTTCAACATCTGTTGCCGCTGAACCCAGCGGAAGGTGACGTTGATCTTGAACCTGCTTCCGCGCGTGTCCTGCCGCGCGGTTTTTGTTTGTGTATTGCCAAGTTCTGGCGTCCCTTCTGCCCATCCAGCAGCCCTGTGAAGCCAGCAAAGCATCCAAAACCCATCAGGAGGAACCATGCCCGAGATTCACCTGTACAACACCCTGACCCGGCAGAAAGAACCTTTCACCCCCACCACCCCCGGCCATGTGGGCATGTACGTCTGCGGACCCACCGTTTACAGCGACGCCCACCTCGGGCATGCCAAAGCACAGGTTTCTTTCGACGTGGTGCGCAGGTACCTCAAACACGCAGGGTACAAAGTGCGCTTTGTCTCGAATGTGACCGATGTGGGCCACCTGACCGACGACAGCGACGATGGAGACGACAAAATCCTCAAACGTGCGGCTCTGGAAAAACTGGAGCCCATGGAAATTGCCGACAAGTACTACTGGTCTTACTTCGAGGACATGACTGCCCTGAATGTCCTCAAACCAGACATCACCCCCAGAGCCACCGGACATGTTCCTGAGCAAATTAAACTGACCCAAGAGCTCGTCGAAAAAGGCTATGCCTACGAGGTGGATGGCAACGTGTACTTCGCGGTGGCCAGCTATGAACCTTATGGAAAACTTTCGGGCCGCAAAGTGGAAGAACTGCTCTCGGGCACCCGTGAAGACATCCGCGAAGAGAAACGGGATCCCAGAGATTTTGCCCTCTGGAAACGGGCAGAAAAAGGCCACATCATGCGCTGGGACTCCCCCTGGGGAGAGGGTTTTCCGGGTTGGCACATCGAATGCTCTGCCATGAGCCTCAAGTACCTCGGAGAGAACTTCGACATTCACGGTGGAGGGATGGACCTGCAATTCCCCCACCACGAAGCCGAAATTGCTCAGGCTGAGGCTGCAGGACATCCCTTCGCCCGTTACTGGATTCACAACAACATGGTGACCGTGCAGGGCGGCGAAAAGATGAGCAAGAGCAAAGGCAATTTCACCACCCTCAAAGACCTGTTTGCCAAATACGATCCGATGGTGGTGCGTTTCCTCTTGGTGTCCAGCCACTACCGCTCAATCACCGAATTCTCTGAAGAGCCCCTGCGTGCAGCCCAGAGCGGTTATGCCCGCCTGCGTGACACCATGCTGGAAGTCAAGCGCCGCCTTGAAAGTGCTCCAGAGGGTCGCCATGTTGCTCTGGAAGGCCAACTCCAACAGCATGTGTCCACCTTCAACGAAGCCCTCTCCGATGACTTCAACACACCCGAAGCGGTGGCTTCGTTGTTCAACCTCACCCGGGATGTCAACTCTGCCTTGACGGGTGCGGTGGGCAAAGACACCTTGCAAGCCGTGCTGGACGCTTACCTCGCTCTGGGTGGCGATGTGCTCGGCCTGTTCGCAGACCAGAAAAGCGATGCGGGCAACCCGGAGGTCATCCAGACCCTGATGGAACTGGTCATCGAAGCACGCCAGAACTACCGTGCCACCCGAGAATTTCAGAAGAGCGATGCCCTGCGTGCAAGACTTTCGGCCATTGGGGTGGTCTTGGAAGACACCGCTCAGGGCACCCGCTGGAAAATCCAGTAAATCCCATCATGCATGCCTGAAAAGAGGGGAGATGCATCCCCTCTTTTTCCTTTCCATAATGTTTACAACCTTTTTTCTGAAAGGATCCGGTATTTCCAAGGGCCCGGAATCAAGGGATGCCCGAGGGTTTCATCTCTTACCACAGTGGTGGGACCTGTCAAAACCACAGGACCACGCGCAGCCATTGCCCCCTGCAACTCACCTGTGCCAGAGTAGGTCAGGTTTCCACCTGCCCACAGAACCCCACAATGGTTTCCTGTAGCATTCACTTGCAGGTTTTGCTGTGCCACCAGAGAAAGAATGCCTTTTGTGTTGGCCTCTGCAGCGGAATTTTGCAAGGTGACAGAGAGGTTCTGCCCTGAGAACAACAGATTATTGCCGGTCACCAGAGAGGTTTGAACCGTCATGGGTTCAGGCGACAACAGGGTGCTGTTTTCCATTTCCAAGTGCAAGCCTCTGGCTTGCTGTGTCACCACCATGCTGTTGTGCAAACCGATGGGGAAGAGGCTGGACAGCTTTCCCATCACCTGCATTTTGATGTCCTGAATCAGAATGGGTGCATGGATTTGCAAATCGCCCTGAATGCACACCTGACTGCCCGCTGGAAACAGCACATCCCACTGGGCCTGCGAATCCACCCTGAGTCCACCCAACTTCTGCTGACACTCCACACCCAGAGCGGAAACCATTGGAGCAAACGCAGGAAAGGGCATCTCAGGTTGTCCTGTTGTGGCTGCCCTGACCAGCAAGGTGGCCTCGTTTTTGAGGGTTGGCGCAGTGCTGTAAGTGATCCTTTGCATGGAAGAGATGCCAGAGAACCACTCTGGATCTGCCTGACGGGTTCCCTGCACCAGAGTGCTCAGTCGGGCCATGCCTTCACGTTCAGCGTGCCCTTCAGACCGGATTTCGATCAACACTTGCGCTGGATCGGCTTTGAGCAGATGCAAAATGGCCTTGCCTTGCAAGGTGCTTTCCAGAGGAGGGGCCAGCGAAACATCGGTTTGCAGTTGTTCTGTGGACAGGCTGGGCAGAACAGCCAGCGCCGTGTCCCTGCTGGCCAGCACAGCCTGTTTTGCCCGGAGGCCTGCCCGGACATTTCCAGAGGCTTGCAAACTGCTCTGGGCCATCAAAGCCATGCCACTGCCCAGCAACAGCAAGACCGCAGAAAGGACCAGCAGAACCACCAGAATGAACCCGTCTTCTCTGAAACGCGTTTTCATGGCTGTGCGCCCTCAAAAGACTGCTGGTTCTGCAAAGCAATGGTCTCAACAGCTTCGTGCCTGACACTCTGGCAGGGTTGGGTTTGCAGGTTCTGAGACCGGATGCCCAGTTGTGTGGCTGAAGCTGGCAAATCCACCCCTCTGGAAGGAAAAGCTTTGCAATCCTTGCCTGCTGCAAAGGTCTTTTTGAACCGCAGATAGATGCCAATGGCGTTCACGTCCTGTGATGCAGGCAGATGGGCTGTCCATCCCGAAACTGCTCCATGAAAGAACACCTCAAAGGCTTCCAGATGGTCCACCACAGGCTGGGAACGCTCTGGGCCGGAGGTGCAAATGGACTGCTGGCTTTGCACATTCAGGGTGCACCAGAGGTTCTGTTCGGACCAGGACAGGCTCTGCCTGCTGGACTTGAAAAAGCCTGACCGCACGATATGAAACACCAGTTCGTCAGGACGATGGCCTTGCTGAATCTGCTCCACCCAGCGAACCCAGACCCGATCACCACCTTGCTGTCCCAATTGCAAGGTGGGCTGCTTCAAGAGGTGCCAGAGTCCTCCCCACACCTCCTGTGGGACTGAAATCTTTTGAAGGTCCAGTTCAAGTGCGCCAGAATCACCTGCATGGCTGAGCGTGTGCTCCATCAACTGTTTGGCCACCGACACATCCTGCGTGAGCATGTCCCGAACAGCCTGCATTTCAGCAACCTCTCGGGCAGCATGGGACAACTGGGCGGCCAGCATCAACAGCCCTCCAGAGAGACCGAGGGACAACAAAACTTCCAGCAAAGTCAGACCAGCATCCTGTCTTTTCATCGGGCGATCACCGTCTGAGCGGAGGCCAGCACATGGTTTTGCTTTTTGACTTTCACGCTGACCCGGTAAGCTGCGAGGTCTGGTCCCGGACACTGCAGCGACATCCTCTGAACCCCACAAGGCTCAAGGGTGCACTGCAACTCAAAGCCGTCTCTGGTTTGGTTTCGACAACGGGCTGTCAGTCCTTCAAAATCCTGCAAATGCAAACCTGCCAGAGTTTGATCCAGCCAGAAACTGGCTTTCTGGACCATGCTGGCTTTTCCGGAAGCCTGCAAACTGCCCGTTTGCAAAGGCACAACACACAAAACAAGCAGGGCCAGCACCATCAGGCCCATCAAAACTTCAATGAGGGTCAACCCTTTTTGAGAGGACAATCGAACATTCAACACCCGAGCAGCATAGAAAAAAGCAGGGTGTTTGTGCTTCAGGAAAGACCGGGATCACCAGACCCAGACGATCGGGGATGTCCGGGTCAGGGCAATGCCCATCCTCAAGCGGGGGAATCGTCTGTCAATTCGGTGTCGTCCAGTTCGAGGTCATCCTCAGCGTCAGGAATGCGGAGGGCAAATTCGGCGCCTCCCTCTGGAAGGTTGCGCACTGTCAATTGACCACCGTGTTGCTCTGCAACTTTGCGGGCCACACTGAGCCCAAGTCCATAACTTCCAGAGCCTGAATAAAAGGGCTCAAAGAGGTGTGGGAGATGCTCTGGCGCAATGCCGGGTCCGTTGTCTCGGGTGTAAAACACCACCTGCCCGTTTTCACTGCACAGTTCACATTCGATGTGCCCATTCACACCCACCACCCGTCTTGCATTGGTGAACAGGTTGCGCAAAGCCTGTGCAAGGCGATCAATGTCAGCCACCAGATAGGTGTTTGCCCAGTTGCCCTTGTAGGTGATGCCCTCTGCAAGACGTTCGAGCTTTTGTTGCAACTCCACAGCAGGCACAAAGTGCAACACCAGTTCCATCTCTGTTCGTCCACGAGCATATTGAATCAGGTCATGGGCTGTAAATTGAAGGTCACGGGCAATCCCGATCATTTTTTGAAGGTCTGCCTCTGGACGTTGCTCCTGCAAGCGCTCTGCATAACCCCGCAAACTGGTGAGGGGTGCCCCGAGTTCATGGGCCACCTGACCCACAAACTGCTTCTCAAAGGCCTGTTGCGCCCAGGTGCGTTCCAGCAGGCCATTGATGGCACTCACCAGTTGGTACACTTCATCCCGGTGGCCTTCATAGGGAATCAGGACCTGCTGCTCGGGGGTCAGGCTGTTGGCATGTTTGGCCGCTTTCTCCAGAGGGATCAGGTTGATCCGGCCCATCACCACCCCAAGCACGAAAGTGATGATGGCAGAAAAAATGGCTCCTGCCGTCACAGTCACCAACAGGGTCTGTCGCTCTGAAATCAAAGGGTCTTCAGAAAGGGCCACCCAGATGGTTCCGAGCGTGCGGCCATTGCGTTTCCATTCCCGCTGGGCGAGTCGGTAAGACTTGCCTTGCAAAGTCAATTCATCGGAGGTCAGTGGACCACTGACAAATTCCAGTGCTCCAGAAGAGGCAATGACTTTTCCTGTGTCGTTCAGGACTTGAACCCCTGCCTCACTGGGAATTTTGGGTTTGCTCAGGGCTTTGAGGGGGTCATTGTAAGCATCACTGATGGCATCGGCCTGGTCTCCCAGGCGGTTGTCGAATTGGTTTTCCAGAGCCTGTAGAGAAAGCGCTGTGCTGATGCCACCTACCAGCAACACGGTCACCATGGAGATCAGGGCATACCAGAGGGCAAGCCGGGTTCTGAGTGGTAAGACCATCAGGACTCCACAAAAAGGGCATAACCTGCTTTGCGAAGTGCACGGATGTTGAGTTCACTGCCAATTTGACGCAATTTCTTGCGCAGCACCGACACCCGCACTTCAATGCTGTTGGAGGCCGGAATGTACCAGCCATACACATATTGTTCCAGAACCTCGCGGTTCACCACCCGGGAGGCATTTTGCATCAGGTACTCCATGATGCGCATTTCATGGTCGGTCAGGATGGTTTCTCCCTGATCGGTGGAAAGGGTGCATTTGCCCACATCCAGAG
Organism: Deinococcus misasensis DSM 22328; assembly: GCF_000745915.1. Classification (NCBI taxonomy): domain Bacteria; kingdom Thermotogati; phylum Deinococcota; class Deinococci; order Deinococcales; family Deinococcaceae; genus Deinococcus; species Deinococcus misasensis. The sequence continues at coordinate 178,559 of NZ_JQKG01000005.1, read as the reverse complement.
TGGTCCCTGCCAGCAGCAACACCTGTTCGTGGGGATGAACCCGTCTGAGCAGGGCTTTGATGCGTGCATCAAACTCGTCCATGGCAAAAGGTTTGACCAGATAATCGTCTGCACCTTGATTCAGGCCCTGCACACGGTCTGGGACGCTGCCTTTGGTGGTGATGATCAAGACAGGCAAATTTCCGAGGCTCTGGATGCTGGGAATCAGTTGCAGTCCATCCCCATCAGGCAGGTTCTGGTCAAGGAGCACCAGATCGGGGGTCCAACTTTCCAGGATGTTGTAGGTCTCCTGAAGGGTACGGCAGGCCTGCACCTGATGGCCAGATTTGCTGAGGTGGTCGACCAGAAGGTCCTGCAATGCCTGGTCGTCTTCAAGAAGGAGAATCTGCCATTTGCGCATGATTCATTTATTCTTACCTTTTCCGCCTCCGTTGTCACCTCCTTTTCCACCACCATTGTCGTTCCCACCATTGCCGCTGCCACCGTTGTTCCCACCATTGCCGCTGCCACCGTTGCCGTTGCCACCGTTGCCGTTGCCACCGTTGCCGTTGCCACTGTTGCCGTTGCCACTGTTGCCGTTGCCACTGTTGCCGTTGCCACTGTTGCCGTTGCCACTGTTGCCGTTGCCACTGTTGCCGTTGCCACCGTTGTTGTCATCGGCGTTGACATTGATTTTCTGGCTCTTGAGCACCGTCAGTTTTAAGTTGACCCCCATGGTGTTGAGGTATTGTTGCAGTGTGGTTGGACCATTGTTGGTGGTCAAGGTCAGTTGCCCGCCCACCAGCACCCCCTGAATGCTGGTGACTTTTTCACCAATGAACATGCTGTGCACTGGTCCAGAGTAGGTTTCAAGCAATTCCACTTTTAACTGGTTGCCAGATTGTTTGCCATAGCCCACCACCCGCTGAAGGGTGCTGTCCATGATCATGACTTCCAGAGGCGTGGTGTTGAGCAGGGCTGTCAATAAAAAGGTCAAGAGCATCTTCGTCCGTCCTGATTCCAGTGTACTCTTTTTGTGGACTTCAGCATGGCTTCAGGTTTAAGTCATGCTTTATTCAGACTTCACAAATCACTCAATTCGGCTTCAGTGGGCTCAAAAATGGCTTTTCAACCAGTTTTTGACAAGGTCCAACACTTCGCCTGACACCGTGTCGTTCAGCAATTCATGGTATCCACCGTCAAATTCCTTGTAGGTTTTGTCGGTGCTGCGAATTTCTGCATGAAAGCGCCGGGAGCCTTCGATGTCTGCCAGCCCATCCTGGGTGCCATGGAAAATCAAGGTGGGCAGGGTCCACTGGCTGGTGCCATACCAGACGTTGCCACTGGCACGCAGCATCTCTGCACCTGTGCGTGCTTTGACTTTGCCGTGGTACACCAGAGGATCCTGATCGTAAGCTTTCACCATCTCTGGCCGTCTGGAAATTTTTCCAGAGTCCAGAGGCAAGACCTGCAGGTTCGGGGTGATCTGGCTGAGGAAACTGGACAGGTTTTTGACCATTGGAGGGGTGTCTGTGCCGATCAACAAGGCGGGAGAAGAAAGGATGACTCCATCCACCCCTTTGGGGTTGGCTTCCACGCTTCTGACCGTCAACAACCCACCCATGCTGTGACCAAACAAGACCACAGGCAGGTTTGGATGTTGTTCTTTCAGAAACACCCGGAATTCCAGACTGTCTTGCACATGCTGGTCAAAATCGGCGACCAAACCTGTAGGTGGATTGGTGGTCTGACCGTGTCCCCTCTGGTCAAATCCAAAGGCATGAAATCCCAGTTCATTGACCAGATCAATCAGGTGCTGGTAACGGTGGGTGTGTTCGGCATATCCGTGATGGATCACAAAGATGCCTCTGGGGTTTTGGGTCAGGGATGCAAAAGCCTTGACTGGCAGCGGGGTTTGCAGTGGTTGCATAACCAAGTATAACTTTGTGCTGCAGTCAAAAGGTAGGTGTACCTTGCAGAAAAAAAGAGGGCATGCAAAATGCCCTCTGGGTGGTGGCCAGATTTCAGTACCCGAGCCAGCTTTTTTCCAGCAGGTCTGCCATGGTTTCTGGGGTCCACACTTCGTGGGTGTACATGGGGAACTGCTTTTTGAACAGGCCCAGACGGTCCCAGAGTTCGCGGGATTCGTTGGGAACCACCAGAATCACCCGAACAATGGTCTCGTTGCTGTCGTAAACGTAAAAGTCGAAAGTGACTTCCATTTCGTTTCCAGAGTGTCCAATCACTGGAAACGAGAAGTTGCGGTACCTCCACTGCTTTTTGTGCTTGTGGAGCAACTGGGCGGCCACCCGTTTCAGTGCAGATTCGCTGAAGGTGTGGCTTTTCCCATCACGGTCCTTGAAGACCTGATCGGGTTTGATTTGAGGAAGCTCTGGACGGCTGTGGGTCTTCTTGACCTGCCTGCCCCATCTTTTTTCCTGCTGGTTTTTTTGAATGGCCTCTTGCACCTTCTTGGGCAGTTTTTTCTGCTTGGTGCTGGGTCCTTTTTTGGGCTGGGTCATGGTGTGCTCCTTCAGAAACACGCAGAGGACCGTTTTCACGACCCTCTGGCGAGTGCATTCTGTATTTTAGCGAAAAAGGGGAGGGGAAGAAAGGGCTGTGCCCACCGAGGGCTCAGAGCCGAGGGCAAAAAGAGCTTTGGCCAGAGCTTTTAGGATTGCAGGCAATCCCCTTGACGATTTTTGCTGTGTAAAACATCATGCTCTCGGCTCTCGGCTCTCGGCTCTCGGCTCTCGGCTCTCGGCTCTCGGCTCTCGGCTCTCGGCTCTCGGCTCTCGGCTCTCGGCTCTCACTGCACCAATGCCCTCTGATACGCCAGAATCGGTTGCAACCAGCGTTCGGCTTCCTCCTGGGTCATGCCTTTTCTCTGGGCGTATTCTTTGACCTGATCTTCACCAATGCGTCCGACGGCAAAGTACTGGCTTTCCGGGTGGGCAAAGTACAGACCAGAGACGCTGCTCGGGGGCCACATGGCGCAGGATTCGGTGAGTTGCAATCCGATTTCTTCTGCGTTCAGGACACTGAAGATGGTGCGTTTTTCGGTGTGGTCGGGGCAGGCAGGGTAGCCGGGGGCAGGTCGGATGCCACGGTAACGCTCGCGGATCAGGTCATCGTTGGCCAGGGTTTCCTCTGGAGCGTAACCCCAGTGGGTGGTTCGCACGTCTTTGTGCAGTTTTTCAGCGAAAGCTTCTGCAAGGCGGTCTGAAACGGCTTGCACCATGATCGCGGTGTAATCATCGTGCTGGGCTTTGTATTCCTGCACGATTTCTTCTGCACCGTGGATGGTGACGGCGAACATGCCCACAAAGTCTTTCTCCTGATCCACAAAATCCGCCAGAGCGAAGTTGTTGCCCATCTGCTGGCGTTGCTGTCTGAGGGTGTACAGCACCGTCACGGGCTCACCATTCAGGCTGAGGTGCAGGTCATCGCCAGAGCGCTCGGCTTCGTAGAGACCAATGACGGCTTTGGCCTCCAGACGGTTTTCAAGCTGGTCCAGCAAAGTGTTGGCATCTGCAAACAGGCTGCGGGCCTGCTCGCCCACTTTGGGGTCATTGAGGATTTTGGGGTAAATCCCTTTGAGTTCCCACGCAATGAAAAATGGGGTCCAGTCGATGTATTCACGAAGTTCTTTGATGCTGTACTGGAGGACCTGACGGCCCAGTGTGTTCGGCTGGGGTTTGTCGGTGTAAGTCAGGGCCGGACGGTTGTTGCGGGCCTCTTCCAGAGACACCATGCGGATGTTCTTTTCGGCGTGCTGTTCGCGGATGTCTTTGTACAGGGCCTTGGTCTGTTTTGCGAAATCCTCTTTGTTGACAGAAAGCAAGCTGCTGAGGACCCCCACCGCGCGGCTGGCGTCCAGCACATGCACCACCGGATTGGCGTACTGTGGGTCAATTTTGACAGCGGTGTGCGCTCTGGAGGTGGTGGCTCCGCCGATCAGGAGGGGCAGCTTGAAGCCCTGACGCTGCATTTCGCTGGCCACATGCACCATCTCGTCGAGGCTGGGGGTGATCAATCCAGAGAGCCCGATGGCGTCTGCATTTTTCTCTTTGGCCACCTGAAGGATTTTCTCAGCAGGCACCATCACCCCGAGGTCAATCACCTCAAAGCTGTTGCAGCCCAGCACCACACCCACAATGTTTTTGCCGATGTCGTGCACGTCCCCTTTGACGGTGGCCATCACGATGGTTCCGGCTTTTGAGCCTTCTTTTTTCTCGGCTTCCAGATAAGGGGTCAGGTAAGCCACGGCTTTTTTCATGACCCGTGCGCTTTTCACCACCTGAGGCAAGAACATTTTCCCCGAGCCGAACAGGTCGCCGACCACGTTCATGCCGTCCATCAGGGGGCCTTCAATGACTTGCAGTGGGCTGCCCAGTTCCTGATAAGCCTCTTCTGCATCCTGATCGATGTGGTCGGTCAGGCCGTGGATCAGGGCGTGTTTCAGGCGCTCGTAAACGGGCTGGTTTCGCCATGAGGCAGCCACCGCTTTGGTTTTTTCGGTGTCCTTGTACTTCTCCGCGAGTTGCAACAGGGCTTCGCCGGCTTCGCTGTGGCGGTTGAGGATCACATCTTCCACTTTTTCCAGAAGCTCGGGTTCGATGTCCTCGTAAACCCCGAGCATCCCGGCATTCACGATGCCCATGTCCAGACCCGCCCGGATGGCGTGGTAGAGGAAGACGCTGTGCATGGCTTCCCGCACGTGGTTGTTGCCCCGGAACGAGAAAGACACATTGGAGATTCCGCCAGAGACCAGAGCACCGGGCAGGTTCTGTTTGATCCAGCGGGTCGCCTCGATGAAGTCCAGTGCGTAGGCATTGTGTTCTTCAAGACCGGTGGCCACGGTCAGGACGTTGGGATCAAAGATGATGTCGTGGGGCTTGAAGCCGACCTCATCCACCAGAATGCGGTAAGCCCGTTCGCAGATTTCGATGCGCCGGGCGTATGAATCGGCCTGTCCCTGCTCATCGAAGGCCATCACCACCACGGCTGCGCCGTACTGGCGCAACTTGCGGGCGTATTTCTTGAAGGATTCCTCGCCTTCTTTCAGGGAAATCGAGTTGACGATGCATTTGCCCTGAAAGCACTTCAGGCCTGCCTCGATGACTTCCCACTTGGAGGAATCGATCATGATGGGGACACGTGCAATCTCTGGTTCTGAGGCCACCAGATTGATGAAGCGGTGCATGGCCTGAACCCCGTCCAGCATCCCCTCATCCATGTTGATGTCGATGATCTGGGCGCCGTTTCGGACCTGCTGTGCAGCAATTTTCAGACCTGCGTCGTAATCTCCAGCCAGAATGGCTTTGGAGAATCTGGGACTGCCGGTGATGTTGGTCCGTTCACCGACGTTCACGAAGTTGGTTTCTCGGGTGATGAACAGGGCTTCCAGACCGCTGTAATTTGGCAGGGCCAGAGGAAGGGTGGGTTTTCTGGGCTTCAGGTTCGCCACTGCATTCACAATGGCGGTGATGTGCTCGGGGGTGCTTCCGCAACATCCGCCCACAATGTTCAGCAGCCCTTCTTCCGCGAAGCTTTTCAGGACGGTTGCCATTTGCTCCGGGGTCTCGTCGTATTCTCCGAAGGCATTGGGCAGACCTGCGTTGGGGTAACAGCTCAGGAACTCTGGGGCCAGTTTGGAGAGGGTGCGCATGTGCGGACGCAGGTCTTCTGCACCCAGAGCACAGTTGAACCCGATGGACAGAAGATCGGCATGGCTGACCGAGATGTAAAAAGCCTCTGCAGTCTGACCACTGAGGGTGCGCCCGGAAGCGTCAGTGATGGTGCCTGAAACCATGATCGGGACCCGTTTTCCAGTGCTCTGGAACACCTCTTCGATGGCGTACAGGGCTGCCTTGGAGTTCAGGGTGTCGAAGATGGTTTCCACCAGCAGAAGGTCCACTTCTGCATCCAGCAGGGCCGTGATCTGCTCGGTGTAATCGCGGACCAGTTCATCCCAAGAGAACGCCCGAAAGCCGGGATCTTCCACTTTGGGTGAAATGCTCAGGGTTTTGTTGGTGGGACCAATCGCCCCCGCCACGTAACGGGGTTTGCTGGGATCTTTTGCCGTGAATTCGTCTGCGGCTTGCTTGGCCAGACGGGCACCATCGTAATTGATCTGGTACACGAAACGCTCGGTTTCGTAATCGCTCTGGGCCACCCAGGTTCCCGAGAAGGTGTTGGTCTCCAGAATGTCTGCGCCCGCTTCCAGATAACGCCGGTGGATTTCCAGAATCACATCTGGGCGGGTGATGTTCAGCAAATCGCTGTTGCCTTTGAGGTTGCAGCCAATTCCAGCCTGAACCAGTTCTTTGTTCCAGAAGTCCGATTCGGAGAGTTTGAATTGCTGGATCATGGTGCCCATCGCACCATCAAGCACGAGGATGCGGTCTTTCAGCACTTCACGAATGGGGGGTTTTTGCATGTGGTCCTCCATCTTTCCACCCAACCTGTCATCCTTAACCGCTCACGGGGTGGCTGGAGAGCACCATGCCCGAAATGAGGGGCGGGTTGCTGCGTGCTGTGCCTGCCTTGGGAATGCAGGTTCTCGGGCCAGATCCCTGACACGCTCTGGATGAAGGTGCGTCTGAAAACGCACGCTAGAAAAGTATTCTTTCATTGATGGTCACAGGGGTCAAGGGGAGGACTAGGCATAGTTGATGAAGTGGGTCAACTTTTGGCTGGTCTACTTGTGAAAACAGAAGACCCGTTGTGAGGATCTTCTGTCTGGGTTTGCATGAAGTTTTTCAGACCAGCACTTTTTCAGAAGCTGTCAACACCGCTTTAAACTCTGACACAATCAAATCCAGTTCGGCCTGCTCGATCACCAGAGGAGGGGCAATCCGGATCACATTCACGTGGGTTTCTTTGCACAGGATTCCCCGTTCACGCAGGGCTTCACAGTATTTGCGGGCGGGCTCTTTCAGGACCAGACCGATCCAGAGTCCTTTGCCCCGCACAAAATCAATGATGGGGCTGTCGATTTTTTCCAGCTCTGCTTTGAGGTAAGCCCCCAGTGTTCTGGAACGTTCGATCAGCTTTTCTTCTTGCAGGACTTTCAGGGCTTCTCGGGCCACCGCTGCGCCCAGAGGGTTTCCGGCAAAAGTGGAACCGTGGTCTCCGGGTTTGAAGAGGCCCAGCACCTTCTGGTCTGCCACCACCGCGGAAACCGGATAAAAACCACCGGAAAGGGCTTTCCCCAGAATCACCATGTCAGGACGCACCCCTTCATGGTCGCAGGCAAAGCGGGCTCCGCTGCGCCCAAGACCGGACTGGATTTCATCGGCAATGAACAGGATGTTGTGCTGATCGCACAGTTCGCGCACCTCTTTGAGGTAGCCCTCTGGGGGAATGATCACGCCCCCCTCCCCCTGAATGGGTTCCAGCAGGATGGCTGCGGTGCTGGGGTTGATGGCGGCTTTCAGGGCTTCAATGCTGCCGTATTCAACGGCCACAAAGCCGGGCGTGAACGGTCCAAAGTCCTGTTTGTACTGGGCTTCCGTCGAGAAAGACACCACTGTGGTGGTCCTCCCGTGAAAATTGCCATTGGCCACAATGATCTGGGCCTGATCACTTGCAATTCCCTTGACCTGATAGCCCCATTTGCGGGCTGCTTTGATGGCGGTTTCCACAGCCTCTGCTCCGGTGTTCATGGGGAGGGCCATTTCATAACCGGTGAATTCGCAGAGTTCTTTCAAAAACAAACCCATCTGGTCGTTGCGGAACGCTCTGGAGGTCAGTGTGACTTTGCTGGCCTGCTCGGTCAGGGCTTTCAAAATTCTGGGATGGCAGTGTCCCTGATTGACTGCACTGTAGGCACTCAGACAATCGAGGTATTTTTTGCCTTCCACATCGTGCACCCACACCCCCTCGCCCCGTTCGATCACCACGTCCAGAGGATGGTAGTTGTGTGCGCCGTAACCCTCGTCCAGCAAAATGAAATCTTGTGTTTTCATGGGAAGCCTCCAAAAAATCCTCCAGAGCATGCTGGAGGACCTGTTGTGTGTTGTCTGTTATTGTAAAGATAAATATTTGCCGTGTACATCGGAAAAACCAGCCTAAACGTGTCATAAACTTTCAAATCCAAAGAAAGCAGAGGTCAAAACATGGAATTCAAAGCCCTCGATCAGGTGGATCTGAAACTCCTGCGCCTGTTGCAAGAAAATGCCCGCCTGAGTTACTCGGATCTGGCAAGGCATGTGGGCCTCACCGCCCCCGCCGTCACCGAACGCATTCGCAAACTGGAACATGCAGGCATCATTCAGGGATATCAAGCGAGCCTTGACCTGAGGCAACTTGGCTTCGATGTGCAAGCCCTGATCCTCATTGAGGTGGCTTACAAAGACGAGCAGGCGTTCATGCGCTACGTCAAAGAAAAAAGAGCCGTGCTGGAATGCCATCACCTGCTCGGGCAAAGTGCTTTTTCCCTGAAGGTGTGCGTGCAAAAGATGCTGGATCTGGAAGCCCTGATCCGCGAACTCATGAAATTTGGCCAGACCACCACCCACATTCTGCTTTCAGAAGTGGTGCGCCAGAGCCCAGTGGACCTTCAGCCCTGAAAACAAAGAAGCACCCTCTGGGGGTGCTCTGGAAGTACGGGTTCTCAGTTGAACAGGTGGATGATTTTGAAGCTGAGGTAACCAAACACAATGCAGGTGGGGATGGTGATCACCCATGCCGACACGATGCGTCCAGCCATGCCCCAGTTCACTTTGCTGGCCCCTTTGGAGGTTCCAACCCCCATGATGGCCGTAGAGATCACGTGTGTGGTGGACACTGGAATCCCGAGGCGACTGGCGGTTTCAATGATGGTGGCGGCACTCAGTTCTGCCACGAAACCATCGACAGGCTTCAGGTCCACCACTTTGTGCCCCATGGTTTTGATGATTTTCCAGCCCCCCATGGCGGTTCCCAGACCCATGGCACTCGCAGCGGACAGCACGACCCAGAGGGGCACCCCCCACTCTTCACCTTTCCAGCCGTAGTAGGCGGCCAGAGCCATGGTGATGATCCCCATGGTTTTCTGGGCATCGTTGCTGCCGTGGCTGAAGGCCATGAAGGCTGCAGACACGATTTGCAGTTTGGAGAACACCCGGCTGACGGTTCTGGGACGCCAGCGGGCAATCACCCACAGCAGAATCGCCATCAGGATGATGGGAATCACAAAGCCCAGAGCAGGGGAGGACACCAGACCGGTCAGGGTTTTCTGAACCCCTTTGAAGGTGATGGCTTGCCATCCACCAGAGGCCACGCCAGCCCCCACAATGGAGAACACCAGTGCGTGGCTGGAGCTGCTGGGAATGCCTTTCCACCATGTCAGGAGGTTCCAGACAATGGCAGAAAGCAAAGCTGCACCGACCAGTTCAAGGGTGGCCAGCTCTGGGCGCACGATGTCTTTGCCCACCGTTTTGGCCACGGCGGTGCCGGTCAGTGCACCGACCACGTTCAGCACCCCTGCCATCAAGACAGCCTGACCCGGTGAAAGCACACGGGTGGCCACACTGGTGGCAATGGCGTTGGCGGTGTCGTGGAACCCGTTGATGAAATCGAAGGCCAACGCCAGCACCACGATTGCAATGAGACCCATCAAGGCAGCTTCAGGCATTTTTCAACAGGATTCCTTCGATGGTGTAGGCCACGTCCTGCGCACGGTCGGTGGCGTCTTCCAGGTACTGGTAGAGTTCTCCCCAACGGATGGAGGAGATCACACCTTTGATGTCGGTGGCGTTGTCGTACAGCTTGGAGAGCACGTCGTCCAGAATTTTGTCGCCGTCGTCTTCCAGAGAGGTGACGGTGCGGACCACTTTGCGCAGGTTCTCGGTTTGCTTGGTGTCGATCAGCATGTGCATGGCATCGGCCATGGCAGCGGTCTGGTCCTGAATGATGTGGGCCAGACGCTGTGCCTCGGGGGTGGGGGCAGGCATGCGGTACAGCCACATGCGGCGGGCAGCCTCTTCGATGGAATCGACCAGATCGTCCAGACGGCTGGCCAGCACCATGATGTCGTCCCGGTCAAAAGGGGTCACGAAAGTGGTGGTCAGGGCGTTGGTCAGGTCGTGGGTGACTTTGTCTCCGGCATGTTCCAGATCGCGGATTTTGCGAACTTTGGCTTCCACATCGGTGTAATTGTCCATCAGATCGGCAAGGGCTTTGGCCGTCTCGTGGGCGTTTTTGGCCGATGTGACGAACAACTGAATGAACTCGGGGTTTTTGGGCAGAAAGCGTGAAAAAACCATGACATTCAGTATATACACTATTTTGTTTGGCGCATGTCCCAATTGACATGGAAGTCAAAAGCCATCCCCGGCTTCAAGACCGGGGATGGTTCAAAATCCAGCGATTGAATCAAACCGTTGGTTCAAGACATTCAATCAAACAAGGAAGAAACAGACTCACCAGAGTGAATGCGCTGGATGGCCTCTGCAAACAAGGGGGCCACGGTCAAGACCTTCAGTTTCTTGCCCTGTTCCATCTTCCACTCGGGAACTTCGACGGTGTTGGTGCTGCACACTTCCACAGCATCCAGTTTGGCGATGCGCTCAATGGCAGGACCGACGTACACGCCGTGGGTGACGGCCACGTACACTTCGGTGGCACCTGCGTTTCTGGCCACGTTGACGGCCTCGACCAGAGAACCCGCAGTGGAGATCTCATCGTCGACCACGAAGACTTTGCGGCCTTTCACATCACCGATGAGGCCTCGGGCTTGCACGTTGGTGTCGGACAGACGGCGTTTATCAATGAAAGCCAGGTTGGCGTTCAGGCGACGGGCCAGCGCGGAGGCACGTTTGATGTCTCCGGCATCGGTGGCCAGCACCACACCATCTTGCACATTGTCGATGTGGGTGATCAGGTGGTTGGCGATCACCACTTCGGAAGACAGGTGGTCCACAGGCACTTTGAAGAAGCCGTGCACCTGTGGGCTGTGCAGGGTCATGGTCAGCACCCGATCTGCACCAGCGGTCTGAATCAGGTCGGCAACCAGACGGGCAGAGATGGAGATGCGGGGCTCGTCTTTTTTGTCGCTTCTGGCGTAGGAGTAATAGGGAATGACTGCAGTGACGCGGTAGGCGGAAGCACTCTTGGCCGCGTCAATCATCAGCAGCAATTCCATCAGGTTGTCGCTGGTGGGGGCGCTGAGGGCTTGCACAATGAACACATCGGCTTCACGCAGGGATTCCTGATAACGCACGATGATGTTGTCATTGTTGAACTTCTGGGTTTCACTGTTGCCGAGGGTGATGCCCAGGTTGTCACAGATTTCCTGTGCCAGTGCTTTGTTGCTTTGACCTGAAAACACTTTCAGGGGACGTTGATTCAGAAACACCTTGAGAACCTCCAGAGGTCGTGGGCTCAGTTCTTAAAAGACCGCTAGTTAGCATAAATCATTTGAGCCTGAGGGTGCTAGTAGACGTCTGGTTGAAATGCGGAGAATGGGGCTTTGTTTGATCAGGGGCCAAGGGCCGAGAGCCGAGGGCATCAGCAAGCTTTGGCCACAGCGATCAAGGGCGTAGCACGCTACGCCCCTACAGGTTCTCTTGACCATTTTTTTACGGATGGCATGATGCTCTTGGCCCTCGGCATCAGGGCAAGACACGCCAAGCCCCATAACAATGCCCCCGAGTTTCAATCCCCTCTAAACGCCTTGCCCAGCTTCTCGAAGAAACCCTCTTTGTGGTCGTCTGGATGCTCGCCCATGACTTTGGCGTAAGCTTCCAGATGGGCACGGGCCTCTTTGGAAAGTTTGCTGGCACTCGGGATGTTGACTTTGAAGTGGACGCACAGGTCGCCGTTGCCGCCCCCCTGCAAGCGGGGCATGCCAATGTTGCGCAGGCGGATGTAATCCCCATGCTGGGTGCCGGGTTTGATTTCCACTTCTTTTTCGCCTTCAAGGGTGGGCACCTTGATTTTGCCCCCAAAAATGGCTTCGGTGATGCCCAGTTCAGCGATGTAGTGGAGGTGTTCCTCTTCGCGTTTCAGGTGGGGGTGGGGTTTTAAAGTGAGGTGCACATACAGGTCGCCGGGACCGCCGGGGCCCTCGTTGCCCTGTCCGGTCACCCGCAGGCGGTAACCGCCGTCGATGCCTTTGGGGAGTTTGACTTTGATTTTCTCGGTTTTGATGACCCGACCCCGGCCTTTGCACTTTTTGCAAGGATCGGTGATCAAAACACCTTCGCCGCGGCAGGTCTGGCAAGGCTGCTCGGTGACAAAAGAACCCAGAATGGTGCGCTGTTGTTGCCTGACCACACCCGAGCCATTGCAGGTGGTACAGGTTTTGGGGGTGCTGCCCGGTTCGCTGCGGGTTCCATTGCAGGCATCGCAGGTGACCAGACGGTCCACGTCCACTTCGATTTCGGCCCCATCGCGGGCTTCTTCGAGGGTGATTTCGGCGTCCACCTGAAGGTCTTCGCCTCTGGGCTGCATGTTGCCGCGCCGTCCGCCCCCTCCGAAGAAAGCATCTCCAAAGAACTGGGAGAACAGGTCTTCGACGCTGAAACCCCCGGCCCCTCCGGGACCACCGGGCATGCCACCGGTCTGGGGTTCACTGCCAAAACGGTCGTAGTGGGCGCGTTTCTCTGGGTCTGAGAGCACGGCGTAAGCGTTGTTGATCTGGGCGAATTTTTCCTGTGCGCCTTCTTCCTTGTTCCGGTCCGGGTGGTACTTGAGGGCCAGAGCACGGTAAGCGCGCTTGATTTCTTCTTGTGAGGCGTCTTTTTCCACACCAAGGATTTGGTAGTAATCCATACCTGTACTTTACACTACCACACTCAAGCTTTATGAGGCAGATGGCATGGGGTTTTTGCAGAAGGCAGCGTTCAGCGGTCAGCCATCGGCATTCAGCGAACAAAAACAAAGGTGATGTGCCCTTCGGTCAGTGTTTGGAAGGGGATTTTGCAGGCTGATGGGTCAGGAAAGCCCTTTGTGTTTCTGCTGAAAACGACAACTGGGCCCCTTTCTTAACTTGGAAGGACCAAAGTTCAAACCGAAAGGGTGTGCCGGCAACCCTGAGATTTCTTGCAGAAATCCTGATCCACATGGGCTATCTTCCTGAAATGTCTTTTCGCTGGCTGTTGCCCTTGTTTTTGATGTTCACTTTCTCCATGACCTACCCACAAAGTTATCAAGAGGCCCAGAACGCCTACCGCAACCAGAAGTTTCAGGAAACGGTTCAGATCCTCAACCTTCATCTGAAAGAGTTTCCACAGGACCACGATGCCCGCATTTTGCTGGCCTTTGCCCACTATCAATTGCAGGATTTTCCTCTGGCCCTGAAAGCCCTGCAGGAGGTTCCTGAAACCGATCCCGACGCTGCCTATTTGCGGGCCTTGATTCTGGGCCGACAGGGTCAACCAGAAGCAGCCAGAGTTTTGCTGGAAAAGATCCTTGAGCAGCACCCAGACCGCAAAGACATTCAGGCTGAACTCCTCAAATATCCTCGCACTTACACCGAAAAAGACCTGAAGCCCTACCAGAGGCCTGCTCGGCTCCAAATGCCTTACCTGCTGAACAGCAAGGGCTTTCAGGACCGCTCTGGGAAATCCATTGAAGTGAAGGGGATGAATTTTGGGGTGGCTTTGCCCGGCAAATTCCCCTCAGAGTTTCCAGAGAAGGCTTATTTTCAGCAGTGGATCCAGTTGACCGCAGACATGAACGCCAATGTGATCCGGGCGTACACCATCCTCCCTCCTGCTTTTTATGAGGCCTTGTTGCAACACAACAAGGCCCATCCCAAAAATCCGCTGTACCTGATTCATGGCGTCTGGACCGAACTCCCTGAGAACGACGAATACCGGGGTGCTTTTGAGGAACAGTTTTTCAAAGAAGCCCGGGATGTGATCAATGTGGTGCATGGAAGGGCCGCCATTCCTCCGGTGCCCGGTCATGCTTCAGGGCTGTACCAGAGCGATGTGAGCCCCTACCTGCTCGGGATCATTGTGGGCAGAGAGTGGGAGCCTTATTCGGTGCTGGCGTTCAACCAGTTGGCACCGGATTTCACCTCTTATCAGGGCAGGTTTTTGCAGACCCGTGGAGCGTCACCAATGGAAACCTGGCTTGCCCGCATCATGGACCGCATGGTGGCTTATCAGGTGGACACCTACAACCAGCAAACGCCGATTGCCTTCACCAACTGGCCCACACTGGACCCTTTGACCCACACCACCGAAACCACCAGAGATGAAGAAAATGCCATCAGGCGCAAGCTTGGAGAGCAGTTTGAGAAACCTCTGGTCAATGAATTCAACAACGATGAGGTGGGTGTCGATGCCCTGAACATCAAGCCCACACCTGCGTTTCAGGCCGGACAGTTTGCGTCTTACCACGCTTATCCTTACTATCCGGATTTCATGAATCTGGACCCCGAGTACAGCAAGCACCCAGTGTCCAACTATCAGGGGTATCTGGAAAATCTGAAAAAGCATCACGGCAGCATGCCCCTCCTGATCTCGGAAATCGGGGTCCCGAGCAGCAGAAGTGTGGCGCACTTTCAGAATCAGGGCTACACCCACGGTGGACACAGCGAAGCTGAACAGGCGCGCATCAACAGGGTCCTTTTCCAGCAGATCCGTGATGCTGGACTGGCAGGAGGCATCATGTTTGCCTTGCTGGACGAGTGGTTCAAGCACAACTGGCTTTACATGGATTTTGAATTGCCTGCAGAACGAAATCCCCTCTGGCACAGCGTCATGGATGCTGAACAGAACTATGGGGTGCTCTCTGCCGAAGATGCCAGAGAAGTGACCCTGTGTTCCCCTCCGCCCAAAGGGGCCACATTGCTTGAAGATGGGGTGAAAACGCTTGCCACAGCAGCATATCTGCACCTCTGGTTGCCCACCACCTCTGACACGGAGTTCTGGCTGGACACCCACCCCGAGGAAGGGTTTGAGTATCAGGTGAACATCCGCACCTCTGGAACTTCAGAAATCCGTGTCAATGCGGCTTACGCTCCATTCGTTGAGGTGCAGGACGGCAGTTACCAGACCCTGATTTTCAACCGAACCGCCAGACCTCGGGCAGGAGAACCGTTTGTTCCCATCGTTTCACAGCCGAATCGATTGCGCTTTGGTCGGGAGGGCACGCTGTATCCCAGAAAACTGGATTTTCCGGGCGTCCTGAAAGCAGGCGATGAACGCTCTGGTCGGGATGCCACCAGAGATTACTGTGTGGCAGAAGGTTTCACCCATGTGCGTTTGCCCTGGACCCTGATCCATGTCACCGATCCGAGTTCCCGATCTGTGTTGGACCTCACGCGTGATGAAGGGTTCGTGCAAGTGAAAGACCTGAAACTCAAGTGGCAAGGCAAAACCCAATCCTTCACATGGGACACTTGGGAGAATCCACCTTTCAAATTGAGGGTCAAGCCTGTTTTTGAAACCATGAAGGACTTCTGGAAGCCGTAACCCCTCGCTTCTGAAACCCACAATGACTTGTCCTTTGATGGCTTCATTGTAACACGGGTCCATTCAAATGCAAATCTGCCAAATGTGCAATACAGCACGCACATTTCTTGCCCTATACTGCAATCTCCTGCGGAGGTGCAGCAATGGCAGCAATCAAAAAGGGCCAACATTTGAAAACCCGTGTTGTTTTGTTTTATCGGTCTTACCATTTGATGTTTCAATCCAGACCCACCGAAACCAGCTTGCTTTTTGTGTTGATGGTGCTTCAAGGCAGCATTCCCGCTCTGGTCACCCACCTGTCCAAAATCACCCTTGATGCTTTGCTGCAATTGCAACATCAGGGCACCGAACAGGTCTTGTGGATTCTGGTGTGGTGGGGGTGCACCGTGCTCCTCGGGCAACTGCTGGAACCTTGGACCAGTTACCTGATCGCTCAACTGAACGAGCACAACACCGCCCACATCAACCAGAGACTGGTTGCAAAAGCCAACAGTTTTCAAGGGCTGGAACCCTTCGAAAACCCGGCGTTCTCTCAGGATCTGGACGTCCTGAACCGGATGTCCAGCCACAAACCCCTGAATTTGCTGGTCTCCAGCGTGAGCGCCTTGCGTGCCCTGATCACCCTGACCGGACTGATGCTTCTGGTGGGTTCTCTGGTGTGGTGGATGCCTTTTTTGCTGATTGCATGCAGTTTGCCGGGCATTTACAAAAACACCGCTTTGCGGGCCACCGGATGGAAAGGGTTGATGTCCACACGCAAGGAAGCTCTGGAAATCAACTATTTTCGCAGTTTGCTCACACAGGAAGCCAGTGCCAGAGAAGTGCGCATTTATGGTCTGGGCACCGAGTTTGAACGTCGACTCATGGGGGCTTTTCACCAGTTGCAGCAGGTGATGGGCAAAGACCGCCTGCGACTCGCCAGAGAACCCATCCTGACGGTTCTGCTGAGCACCGCTGCGGGCGTGTTTGCTTTTGGACATGTGGTGCTGTTGGCCATGCAGCAAAAAATCACGGCAGGCAGCATCGTGGTGGTGGTGCAGGCCCTGACCCTCATCCACAACTTGCTGAACGACTTCACCGTTTACTGGTCCCTGACCGCGGAGCACATCCTGTACTTTGAGAAGTTGTTTCGCTTTCTGGACAGCGAAGACCCCCTCTCCAGGCCCAAAATTCCTCTGAAAGCCCCAGAGGTGCTCCAGCAAGGCATCCGTTTTGAAGGGGTGGGTTTCGCATATCCAGACGGGCGCAAAGTGCTTTCTGATGTGTCATTCACCCTTCATGCAGGAGAGACCGTTGCTCTGGTCGGAGAGAATGGCGCAGGAAAAAGCACACTGGTCAAACTGCTGTGCCGCTTTTACGACCCCACCTCGGGAAGGATCTGGATTGATGGGGTGCCCCTCAATCAACTGGACGTGCAGGATTGGAGGTCCAGAATGGGAGCGGTCTTTCAGGACTTCGGCAAATACCACCTGACCGTGCAGGACAACGTGATGCTCGGAGACCTGAAACACACTGACCCTCAAAAGGCAGAAGTCGCCCTGATCAACAGCGGTTTTCCATTGGAGGTCTTGCCAGAAGGCACCTCGACCCGGCTCGGGAAATCGTTTGGCGGAACCGAACTCTCGGGAGGGCAGTGGCAAAAACTCGCCATAGCCAGAGCCTTTTACCGCAACCCTGACCTCCTGATTCTGGACGAGCCCACCGCAGCCATTGATCCCAGAGCCGAACACGAACTCTACGAGCAGTTTGCCCGCCTTGCCGAAGGCAAAACCGTGCTCATGGTGACCCACCGTCTGGCCTCCGTGCAGATGGCAGACCGGATTCTGGTGCTCAAAGCAGGATGCCTGATCGAACAGGGCACCCATCAGGAATTGCTGGCTCTGGATGGAGAGTACGCGGCCATGTTCAGGTTGCAGGCAAAGCATTACCAGTTGGCGGAGGAATTTGTCTAAAGCCGAGGGCCGAGAGCCGAGGGCCAAGGGCAAAAAAATGCTTGGGCTGATGCTTTCAGGGGCGAGGCATGCCTTCTTGTGCAAAACGAGGGATCGCGTCTTGATCCCTCTGCACGCTCGCCCCTACAAATCCCCTTGACGATTTTCTGGACGCACAGCACGATGCTCTCGGCTCTCGGCTCTCGGCTCTCGGCAACGGGCAAGGCACACCTCACCCTGACAAAACCCTCACCTGCCCATCCACCTCCGCACCACGTCCATTTCCTCCTCAAAACCGCTGACCTTTTCTTCTTGCCTGAGGGCTTTCAGGTGAGCAAGCAGTTTCCCCATCTCGGATCCGGGCTGCATCCCGAGGTCCAGCAAATCCTTGCCGGTCACCTGTCGGGGAGGGGTGAGGCGCAACACCTGATATTCGGTGGCCTGTTCGGGGTTGAGAAAGCACCAGTACAGGAATTCCCAGTCGTTCATGCGGGTGAAGTTCTCGGGGTGGATCTGGTCTGCGACCTCACGGGTGCGTTTGGGGATTTGCCATTTGCGGGCCACTTGCTTGCGTTCATTTTCAGAGAAAGAGTGCAACCAGAGGGCCATCAGGGTTTCGGTGGGGACGTGCTCGCCTTTTTTGCGGGCCTCATCTGCACGCTTTAATGCAGAGATGTCTCCAAAGCCATACAGTGCCCCTGCACCCCAGTTTTGCAGGGTTTCAAACACCGCGCCGGGCATCCTTTCGTGGAACACCAAAAGCAGCTCGGTTTTCAGGCGCTTCATGGCAGATTCTGCATGAGGAAGGGCATCTTTGATGGTGTTCAGGGTGCGTTCTTCCAGTCGGAATCCCAGACGCACCGCCAGACGTGCGCCACGCACGATGCGACTCGGGTCTTCCACAAAACTCAGGGGATGCAGAACCCTCAGCAGACCTGCGTTCAGGTCAGAGAGTCCATCGTGCAGGTCAATCAATTTGACCTCGGGGGTGAGTTGCAAGGCCAGAGCATTCACGGTGAAATCCCGTCTGGCAAGGTCCTGTTCGAGGGTGCCTTTCATGACTGTGGGATCTGCGCCGGGCGCGGTGTAGTACTCATCTCGGGCTTGAATCAGGTCGAGGTGGTTGCCGTTGGGCAAAGACAGGGTGGCATTTCCATATTGCGGATAGCATTTGAAATCCAGCCCGGATTTTTCGGCGACCTCGATCACATCGGTGCCACTGACCACCACATCCAGATCGGTGGGATGCTTGCCCAGCAGGGCATCCCTTACGGCCCCTCCCACCAGCATGATGCGTGCACTGGACGGGGCATTTTCACGGACCGTTTCGATGGTTTCCCAGTCCTGCATCTGGAGTTGGGACAGCACCCGTTCGGTGAAGTCGGGTTTGGGTGGGGCTTCGCCCAGCAAATCTGAACGGGTCAGGATGCCCAGCAAATGCCCCCCTTTGACCACCGGAAGCCTGCCCACCGAATGCTTGCGGATCAGTTCGGTGGCTCTGGTCAAAGGCGCGTCTGGTTCAATGGAAATCACCCGTTTGGACATCACGCTGAGCACCGGAGCATTGCTCAGTCCATGACGCATGGCCCGGTCGAGGTCCCGTCTGGACACCATCCCCACCAGTTTGCCTTCGTGCAGCACCGGAGCCCCGTTGTGCCCGATCCGCACCAGTTCCACAATCGCTTCACTGACCTTCAAGGTGTCTGAAAGGGTTCTGACATCACGGGTCATGCGGTCCATCACCAGCACAGGTTTTTCTTGCCATGCGGGGCACCTGAGGATTTTCTCCAGAGCCTCCTCGGGTGGCAGATCCACACGGGCACTCGCGGCCTGACGGTGCCCACCACCTCCCACTTCTTGCAGGATGCGGGCAACATTGGGGCCACGCATGCGGGCTCTGGCGACCACGTCGGTTCGGTCCCCATCTTGCAGCAGCAAAAACACTGCGTCCGCTCCGGTCAGGCTGATCAGGCGCATGGCGATGCCTGCACCCGGAATGCGCTCCTCTGGACGCAGAATCTTCAGGATCACCCGAAAGGCCCCGATGTCTCGCCACTCAGGGTTTTTCAGCAGTTCAGACAGGATGTTGAGGGCATCTGGATCAAAGAATTGCCTTGTGACCTCCCGCACCACCCTGAGGTCTGCAAACTGGGACAGGAAAGCGGCAGCCTGAAAATCTTCTCTGGTGGTGTTGCCGTTCTGAAAAAAGTCGGTGTCGGCTTCCAGTCCCGCCAGAGCCAGAGAGGCCTCGGGGGTGGTCAGTTCGATGCCTTCCTGCTGGATCCTGCGGGCCAGCAAGGTCGCGCAAGATCCGACCAACTGGTAATGTCCGGGCGGAGCGTCCTCGTCCACAGGATGGTGGTCGTAGACCATCACAGGCACTTTGCGTGCCACCTCGGCAAACTCTCCAAGGCGGGTGAAGTCGTGGGTGTCCACCACAATCAGGGATTCGATGGGCTCGTTGGGAAGGTCCTCGGGGGTCAGGATTCCAATGGCATCTTTAAAAAGGATGAAAGCGGTCCTTTCGCTGCCATCCAGACCACCGTGCAAGACAGGAATGGCGTCTGGGTGGAGTTTTCTGGCAAGGGCCAGACTGGCGATGGCATCAAGGTCGGCGTTGTCGTGGGCAAGAATCAGACGCATTGCCCTGAGCATACGGCTTCTCAGGGCAACAGTCAGTAGGGAAGAAGGCGGGTTGTGGAGCAGGTCACTCGGTCAATTTGACCGCCAGAGACTTCAGGGTGACCCCGGTTTTGCCTTTCAAGGTGGCCATTCCGGTGGTCAGGTTCACGGTGTACAGCATGTTGCCATTCACCAGATATGCGGTGTCGGTGCCCATCTGACCGCCCATGGTTCCGATGTCAAAGCCCACATTGGCCCCCAGAGCGATCCCCAGATTGCCCACAGGACGCAAGGTGGAGAAGTTGCCTGCGGGGGTGCTGCCTGCTGCAGTTTCGTGCTTGATCAACTGACCGGTGGAACGGTCCACACTGAACAGTCGGGTGGCGGCTTCCCCTTCTGGGATGGCCACTGGAGGGGTGCCCATGTTGAGATAGCTGTTGTCATAAGCTGCTCCAGCCAGATCCGGGTTTTGCTCGGGGGTGTCTGCGTACTTCAGGGTGCCGTCCACGGTGGGGGTGTAGGGATTGGTGGTCTGGTTGACCCGGAAGTTCTGGTCGTTCATGGCAAACACACGGGTGCGGTCCACGGCCGGATTGAAATCCATGCTGGTGGGCATGAGGGTGACCCCTTCTGCGGGCATGGTCACTGCGGTGGCTGCACCAGTCATGGGATCAATGCTGAACATCTTTCCATCTGAGCTGATCGCATACAGTTTGCCATCCGAGGGACGCACATCCAGATCCACCAGGGTGGCCCCATTCAGGCCAGAGATGTCTCTGGTGGTGGTGCTTTTCTCGCTGTTGTCGCTTCCCAGCATGGCCAGTTTGCCATTGTCAGTGAGGCCGTACAGCACGGTGCCTTTGGGGGTCTCGGGGGCTATCATCATGGGGGTGCAGGCGGCGAGGGTCAGGGTGAGCGTTCCAATCCACAGCAGTTTTTTCATGGGTTCCTCCAAACCTTTGATCGGGTTTTGTGGAAGCTCATCTGCAAACCTGTGTGTTTTGGATGCATCCCCCAGAGGACCAGATGACCGATTTTTAGAAAATCACTCATAATGATGGTCAATCCGGTCTGTAAAACAGGTTCTCGCCAATCCAGATGTCCTCTTTCTTTTTGTTGAAGAAGAAAAACAGTTTGCGTTCGGTCTTGCCATTGCCCAGTTTGAGCTGCAAGGTGTAACCATTCAGGGTGTAAGTGCCGGTTTTTTCGGGATTGGGTTGGTCGCTCTGGTTTTGCGAGGTCACACCCACAGTTGGAGCCTCGCCCATGCCGTTTCCTGATGAAGCACTGGCAGAACTGCTGGTCCCAGAGGCATCTGAGGTGCTGCTGGCAGAAGCACTGAACCCATTGTTGGCTTGCAAAATCCCTGTGCTGGAAAGCGAAGTGTCCAAAATGTCAAATTTCCCCTGAGGGGTGAAAGTGAAAAAGGTGGTCCAGGTGGTTCCGCCCAGACCCGCCTGATAAGAACTGGCCATGTGTTTGAAATCTCCGGTCAGTTTTTCATTTTTGCTGGCAGGAAGCACACCCAGTTCGCCAATGTTGTTCCACTTGCCTTCCTGCAAAAGCAAATAATTCTTGCCAGAGCGTTTCCATTTGGTCCAAGTCTTGGGTTCGTTTTTTCGGCTGGCTTTGAGGTCCAGATCCTCTGGAGGCACCCTCAGGCCGGTGTAGGCGGTTCCGTCTCTCAGCAACAGGGCCAGTTTGGGCATCTGTTGGTACATGTTGGACAAACCGTTGTAATCCAGTTCGTAGTGCAAGACCAGGGCTTCAATCTGGTTCATCTGCACCCCTTTGCCCGGTTGGGTGACCCACTTGAAACGCCTTTCCTCCGCTTCTTTTTCACGTTCCAATTTCGTTTGTACGGATGGGGCAGGGGAAGTGTTTCTTCCTGCGTATAGGCAGGTGGTTTTCCAGACATCCAGTCCGTAGTCGTTTTCGCCGTAGATCACGGGTTTGTTGTTCTTGTCCCTGTAATACACAGAGAAAACGGAGTCGTCGTACGTGGAGTTGTAGAGGTCGCGCAGGACATTGATGTCAATTTTGCCGTTCTGGGTATTGTATTCAAATTTCCCGGTGTCGTCTTCGCCAATGCGGTATTCGCCGTTGTCATAGAGGCTCAGGGTGTATTTGATGGTCTGACCACTGGACAGGGGCTTGCTGCACTGGTAGGTTCCGTAAGCAAGGGCACCCCCAAGTTTCACCCCAGCAAGACCAGAGTTGGCGTTGTTGCTCTGCCCTGAAGCCATCTGGTTGCTTGTTTGCTTGATGGTCTCTGCAATGAACTGTGAGAAGGCCGGACTGTACTTCGAAGTGAGTTCACGGTCCATGCTGGTTTCCATCAGGAGGATTTGCCCTTTTCCTGCTGAGGCCTCAAATCCCACGTACATCAACACACGCTGTTCCCCCTTGGCCTCAATGCCAAGGGCTCCAGTGACCATGGGGCCATCCTCTTGCAGATCCTCCATCGGAGAAACCACCTTGCCGCGTTTCGGGCTGTCTTTCTGAATGAAGAGGGTCATCCAGCTTTTCAGGCTCTGGTCTTTTAAGGCCGTGACTGGAAAAACCGTGACCTTGAAGGTCTTGCCCGAGGGCAGGGTTTTGGGGGTCAGGGTGAAGGTGCCTTTGTTTTCTTCTGTGGTGTTCCAGCCCTGAATGGTGGGCTGTGCCAGAGCAAACCCTGTCACCATCAAGGAACATGTGAGGGTGAACGCCAGTTTGCTGGAAAGGGTGCTGCGAAAAATCGACATGAAAAACCTCCTGCACTTCCTTCGTGAATTGGACTGAAGGTAACATGCCAGTGCAAAAAGTTTGGTGTCAGGTTTGTAAGGAAAATGAAACAAAAATAAAGCAAACATGGCTTGCCTTTTCATTTTTTGCGTTATCCCTGCAGCACCAGCATCGCAGCAATCGAGAACATCACCAGACCAATCGCAAAATCCAGCACTTTCCAGACCACAGGCTTCTGAAAAAGAGGGGCCAGAGTGGCAGAACAATAAGCCAGCCCAAAAAACCACACAAAAGACGCGGTGATGCTTCCGGCAGCAAAACTCCACCTGCCTTGCATTTCATATTGCCCAGAGATGCTGCCCAGCAAAACCACCGTGTCCAGAATGGCGTGTGGATTGAGCAAACTGAATCCAAGACTGGTCAGGATGGCAGCTTTCACCGTCAGGAATTGCCCTTGCTGGATGGGGGTCAGGGTTGATGTCTGAAAGGCAGAACGGAAACTTTTGACGCCAAACCACAGCAAAAACAAAGCCCCTCCCCAGAGCGCCAGACCCCGTAAAAGTGGAACACTGGCAATCAGAGAGCCTACGCCCAGTGTCCCGAGGGTGATCAAGAAGGCATCCCCCAGAGCACTGGTCAGGGCAATCCAGAACGGCTGTTGCCGTGCCAGACCTTGCCGGAGTACAAATGCATTCTGTGCTCCAATGGCAACAATCAGGGTGAAACCCACCGTGAGGCCCTTGAGAAAAGCCGCAACCTCAAACATGACCGTTAAAGGTACACCTCATGGGAGCGCAAATCGGCGCGGATCTCCTGAAAAAACTGGGTCAGCCCTTCATGCATTTCTGACTCAGAAAAAATTCTCGGGAACACCGAATACTGGTTTTCCTGCTGATGGCCCAGAATGCGCCACCCCTGCTCGTGGGGCACATGGATCAAACCCACAATGATGGGGGCGTCGTAAGAAGCGTCACTCATCAAAAAATGCTTCTGGTAAAAGAAATCGCTGATCAGCCAGTTCCTGAGGTCAAAAATGCACTCCAGATGGATCCCCGAGACCGACAGCATCAGGTCCTGATCGCTGTAAAAACGCATGTTCAGGTCCATGCTGAAGCGGGAAGTGCCCACGGCAAAGTCCGCTCTGGGTACGGCCTGGTACTCAATCCTCAGCATGTTCGTGCCAGATGTTGATCAACCCCTTGATGGTCACATCGTCATCGTACACATCGATGTTGCGACACAGACCTTTCAGGGTGCGGGCAAAACCCCCAGTGGCCACCACAATGGGTTTCTCGGGCATCTCTTCTCCCAGACGGCGGATCATGCCGTCCACCATTTCCACGTAGCCATACACCAGACCGGACTGGATGGCCTCGGGGGTGGTGCGTCCAATCGCAGCAGGCGGGGCCACCAGAGGCACCCTTGGCAGTTTGGCGGTCTTGTTGAACAGGGCATCCGCTGCCGTGGATGGACCGGGCGCAATCACCCCACCCATGAAGCGCCTCGGGGACTGGATGGCATCGAAGGTGGTGGCCGTTCCAAAATCCACGATGATGGCGTACCTGCCCTCTGGAACGTGTTCCCACACCCCGAACATGTTCACCAGACGGTCTGCGCCGACGGTGGTCGGGTCTTTCAGGTCGATTTGCACCTTCAGGTTGTGGTGTCCGACCTCGATCACCTGAATGCCCCAATACTCCTGCAAAGCCACCATGATGTTCTGTCCCACTGGAGGGGCCACGCTGGAAATGATGGCACTGTGGGGCTCTGGCACTTTGGCAAGGTCCAGAAGGCTGCGGATCATCAGCGCGTAATTGTCGGGCAGGGCATCCCGGTCTGTGCGAATGCGGAAACTGCGGATGGGGGTGCCATCCGATTGCAGCAGACCCAGCACCGTGCTGGTGTTGCCCACATCGATGGCCAACAGAGGAATGTTCACGGTGGTCATTGTACTCTGTACAGGTCAAAGGTGACATCCAGAGAGGCAGAAGGCAGCAGGTTCACCGCAAAGTCTGAAGTTTGGCAGGCCGACTGAGAAAGCGGTCAGCAGTAGCAGTCAGCCATCAGCGCTCAGTAAAAAGCGGATCCAGAGGCTTTTGCTTTCGACAGCAGCAAGACCCAAAGGCCAAGCCCCATCAGATTTGGCAAGCTCAACCGACTGGAAGAAGACTTTCCTTCTGGCTGACGGCTGAACGGTGAGGGCTGACGGCTCTTTCTTTTTTCATCGCCCGAACAGCGACTTTGCGGCTACCCTGCAGAAGGCAGAAGGCTGGACATCCCACAATCATTCCAAACCCTCTCCCAAACTGCCTTTCATGTTTTCCACATGGGTTTTCTGCTCGAGTAAAGTGACTGAAAAAGCAAGATTAAAGGCCGATCTGCTCAAGTCGGTCACATCGGAAAACCCAAAACCGGTCCTCTGGATGTCAGCCAGAGCTTCAAAGTGCCTTCTGCCTTCTGCTCTCCGCCTTCTGCCCTAATTCACATCCCTGAAACGCGTTGCCTGCAAACCCCACACCAGCAGTTGCTGCAATCCGCCAGAGGCCATTTGCAGTTCGGTTTCGCCCATGGGCAGGTTTCCCAGCATGCGGGCTTGCAGGTAAATCATTTTCAGGACCTCCTCCAGAACAGCTTGATCCTGAATCAGGGTGAGTTCTTGCACCAGAGGATGGGCATGGTTGAGCACCAGACGCATGGCTGGAAGTTGTCCCTGAGACATCAGTTCTTTCACCATGGCTTGAACCACAGGCGAGGTCCTTGCGGGGTTCTGGTGGCGGAATTTCAGGTGGGCTTCGCTGGCGACCAGCAGGGCAGGCAGATGGGCAGGTTGGAAATGGCGCACCTCCACCTGAACCAGCTGGGGAGCAAGCAGGCTCTGGGCGGTTTCCAGCCAGTTCCCGGTCACTTCGATGGCAGGCAGCAGGTCTGCATACTGTCCTGCATCCAGAGCGTCCACGCTGGATTCCGGGTAGAAACCGTGGTACCGGGCAAGCAAGGCTGCATCCTGATCAAATGCGACATTGAGGATCAGGTGTTGCTGGGCGGCAGCAACCCTCTGGATTTGCTGGTACTGGTGGGGATCGGTGATGTAACGCAGGTGTCCTGAGTGTTTGAAGTGTTCATCCAGTGTGATTCGGCCCAAGGGGGTTTCAAAGACAAAATGGTGGATGAGCAGGCGGTACACCTGTTCGTCTTCCACAGCACGTTGTTTCAGGGCATTTCCATGCAGTTGCAGCACCTGCTGAAACAAAAAGGGATGCTGTTGGGAGAGGGTGTACAGATAGACCAGAAGCTGCTCTTGCACGTTGCTGTCCTGTACAGACTTCAACAATTCGATGCGGAACACCTCTGCCCACTTGCTGGATGGCTGGGTGGGCTGGGTGTAAGGCAACACATAAGCCACGCCCACAGGAACCCTCTGGGCGGTCAGTTCGATCACATCCAGTGGTAGGGCACCCAGCAGATGCTCGCCGTACAGCATGAGGGTGTCTTTGCGGTGTTGAGGGCTTGGGTAGGGGTGGAGCAGCAGGTCAGAGAGTCCCTTTTGCCCTTCAGGGGAAGTCATGCTGTCAGTATAAGTCCAAAAAAAAGCACCCCGTGAAGAGGTGCCTGAGGTGCGGCTCGGGTCAGGCAACGCTTTTGGAGGTGGTGCGTGGGCCACTGGTGCAGGTGAGCATGAACCATCCGCTTTGCTGGTGGTCGCTGACCATGGCGGTGATGTAACCGTGTTCACAGCGCACTTCCACGAAGGGGTTGTGTTCTGCGCCAAAGAATGCGTCTTTGAGGGTTTGCACATCGCTGGTGGGAAGTTCGCTTTCCCGGATGAAAATGACTTGCCGAGGGGGTGTGAGCATGCCAACACTTACGGGCTTTTTCAGGATTTTCATCTCAGCCTCCTTCAGATCAGAAGTGGAGTGGATTGTCAGGGAAGTTGCAGCCTTCTAAAACTGTAATTCCATTGTAGAACAAAAATTTAGAGAATGGTGAATAAAATTTCATATACTCAGTACAATCAAAGTGAATGTTTCGTTGATCTGCAGGGCAATTGTCCTGCCTCTGAACAATCCCTCAAAAGGGTCAGAAATTTTCTGAAGCTGAGTATTTTTCAGGAATGCGGGTTTTCTTTGGAAATGTAAAGGTCGGCTTCCAGGGCATTGGCCTTTAAAAATGTTTTGCATAAATTCTCGTGATCGCTTACGAAAAAGCCATGAAAAAGGGCTGGGGAAGCCACTTCTCCCTCAGCCCTCCAGAGTTCAATAGACTTTTCACAACTTTCATGTGATTCGACAGGAGAAAACCAGCAAAACCTCAGGTCAAGGCAAAAGCTTTTCTTTCCTGTGTGGCACGGGTCATCCAGTTCTGCGCCACACCTGCAAAACGCCCGGTCCCATTGCGCTTGTCGTACTGGCTTGCAAGGTCCTGAGCATCCTGCAAGAACATGCTGGACAGCACCGAAGGTTCATACCTGCCAGAGAGTTCAAACCCTTTGAAGTGGCTGGGGAACGGCAAATCCAGATGGGTGCGGGTCTCGGACAGCACCTGAAAAAGGGCTGCACCAGACAGCACAAAATCAAAGCGGTCCAGCGGATCTCGGGTGGTGTAACCCAACTGGAAGTGGTCCATCCAGAGCCTGAGGGCTGCATCCAGATTCTCGGTGAGCACCAGAAACTGCACATGTTCAGCGACAGTGGGAATGAAGTTGCGGTCCCCTCTGGCTTTGATGACCCCCTCCAGATGGTATTGCTTCGCTTCATCCATCCTGCCCAGTTTGAACAGGGGATACAGCAAACTGCCATAAGTCACGGTGGGTACGTTGTGGCACTTGCGGTCACTGCGCAGGATTTCTTCGCCCAGACGGATGCTGCTCTGGAAGTCGTCGCGGGCTTCGTAGTAACCCATCACCTTGTTTTTCTCGCACACTTCGCAGTCGCTGAGGTCGTCTCTGGGAATTCTGCGCCATGCCAGAAAGGCCTGCTCGGCGGCTTTCATGTCTCCGATGTGCAGGGCAAGCCTGAGGGACTGGTAAGCGTGGTAATGCGCCCCAGAGCCGAGTTGCCTTGTGCGCCGTTCAAAATCTTCCTGCAACTGGTAAGCCCTTTGCAGTGAAAAATTCGGGTAGGCGAAGATCGAATGCAAAATCCACTTGTAGGCCCACATCAGGTACATTTCCTGATGTCGGAACAACTCGCGGTTTTTGTCGAAGGTGCCCATCAGCCATGCAAAATGCACGAGGGCTTTGTTGGGATGTCCAGAGAACGTGGCGGCATGCACCAGTTCCATGCGGGTGCGGAACCCGGCTTCGATGTCCCTCTGGGTGTCTGCAAGGCGCACGGCCCTTTCCCAGAAAGGCAGGCTTTCTTCTTCGCTGCCCTGAGACTGGGCCAATTCAATCAGTTCTTCAATGGTTTCCATGTTTGCACCCATGTGGTTTCAGGTTCAGAGGGGATCAGTTGAGCAGGCGGTCTGCACGCAGACCCCAGTACATCATTTCCTGCAAGCCTTCGGTGAGGAGGGCCAGTTCTTCTTGCCTGAGCGGATGGTGCCCGAGCAGGTGGGCCTGCACGTACAGCATTTGCACCAGTCTGCGCACCACTTTGGGGTTTTCGGCGTGCAGCATGCTCTGGATCAGGCTGTTGTTGAAGTTCAGGTGCAAGTGCGCCACCCGCATGGACCGCAATTCCGAAGCGTAATCTTCCAGCACATCCGACCACAGGTCGTCGCTGACCTCCTGTGCCTGCTCCACATCGCTGAGTTCCTGATGCACCTCGCTGACAATGAACAGTGCTGGCAAACCCTCGGGCATGAAGCGTTTGACGGTCACCTGACAGTCCAGAGCCGACAGGGCATCTTGCGCCAGCAGCAAGAAGTTGTGCAGGTTGTCAGACTGCACATCCTCCAGCGTGTGCGCGTAGGTGGTGGCATCGATTTCCTCGGTCGCCACATTGAAAATCGAGGTGTACTTGCGCAGCAAAGGGATGTCGTAGGTGTACACTGCATTGATCACGCTGTGACCATACGCCGACGCCACCTGTGCAATCTGCCTGAACTGGTCCAGGTTGGTCACATAACGGATGGTGGTGTTGTGCTGCAAATATTCTTGCAAGGTCATGCGACCTGTGCTGGTCTCAAAGACGAAACTGTGCACCAGAAGCTGGTAAAACTCGTCATTGTCCACGGCCAGAGCCCGCATCGGCAGGTAATGCAGTTGCAGCAGTTTGCGCAAGCCCTCCTGATCGTGCTGCGTCAGGTGACGCAGCCACGCCTGCATTTGCTGGTTCAGTTCATTGCGCGCTTCAGAAAGCAGGTCATCTTCATAGAAAGACTCGCGGGATGCTGTGGGATGCAGGTTTTGCACATTCAGGAAGCAACGCACAAAGAAAGCCCACTCTGGGAGCAGGTTGTCAATCTGTGAACTGAGCAGCATGTTCTTCAGGTACACCCGGTGCCACTGTCTGGCGTTGGCCTGCGTGCTGTAAGGCAACACGAAAGCCACCCCACTGACTCCACCTGCTTTGGTTTTCAAAGGAAAGCAGTCCAGAGCTTGCAGGTTCAGGCGCTCTCTGGCGTAGCCCAGCACCTGCTCTTTCAAGGCAGGATCGCCGGTTTCTGCGTACACCAACCACGGCACATAGGTGGCGTTCACATGCACCTGCTCGGTGTTGCTGCCCAGATGGATGGGATAAGGCAGAATTTCACCGTAACCCAGCAGGTCTTCTTTCAGGTTGTCAAATTCAAAAAGGTAATCGAAATCCTCTCTGGCATCCAGAATCACGCGTGTGCCCACTTCAGGGGCTTCCGTGGTGGAGGTGATTTCATAAGTGCCATCCGGTTGAGCAATCCAGCAAGCAGCAGGCCCACCCTTGGAAGATTGGGTGTAGACCCGGATTTCACTGGACACCATAAAGCAGGACAGCAGACCAATCCCAAACTGCCCGAGGTAAGAGGCTCTGGCTTCGGAGATGCGTTTGCTGGAACGGCCAATGGTGGCCAGAAATTCGTGGATTTCGGCTTCGGTCAGGCCAATGCCATTGTCTTCAAAAATCAGGCGTTTGCCCTGTTCGTTTTCTTCAATGTGCACCTGAATGCTGGGTTCGAACACCTCTCCAGCATTCTTTCTGGCGGTGATGGCGTCCACGGCGTTTTGCAGCAATTCGCGCACAAACACGCTGGGATCGGAGTACAGGTGATTGGAGAGCAGGTCAATGATGCCCTTCAGGTCAATTTTGAAACTGTGAACCATGACCGACATTCTACCGTTTCAAACCCCAGAGGACATCCCACACATGGCCCACCCCCACAAACAAACCCGTAAGCCCAAAGCGTTATTGCTCTGGGTTACGGGCTTGCTTCAAAAACAAACTCAGTCGATCAATTTCAGCAGGTTCACGGTCTCGATGGCGGCCAGAATTGCTTCTGCGCCTTTGTTGCCTGCTTTGGTTCCAGCACGCTCAATGGACTGCTCGATGCTGTCGGTGGTCAGCACCCCAAAAGCCACCGGAATCCCGGTATCCAGAGCTGCCGAGGCAATCCCTGAAGTCGCACTTCCAGCCACAAAATCATAGTGGTCTGTGGAGCCCTTGATCACCGCCCCGAGACAAACCACGGCATCGAACTTGCCGCTCTGGGCCAGTTTTTTGGCAATCAGCGGCACCTCAAAAGAACCGGGCGCAGTATACAGGGTCAGGTCTTCTTCGTTGCCTCCATGTTGTTTGAAGGCGGTGACAGCCCCCTCCACCAGACGGTCCACAATAAAATGGTTCCAGCGGGTGTTCACGATGGCGATTTTCAGGCCACTTGCCAGCAGATTTGCTTCAACTTTGCGCATGTTCCACAACCTTTCGAAAGGGGAGGTCCCCATGAATGAAAAAATCGACTTTGCAGCTCTTGCAGCGCAGGCCACAGAGGCATACACCAACCTTTGGACCACGCAAACCAACGACCACAGCGTGCGCCTCTCGGTGTTCTCAGGGCAGTACCCCTGGCACCACCACCCCGACAGCGATGAAACGTTTGTCTGCCTGCAAGGTGTTTTGACGCTGGAATTCAGAGACCGGGAACCTGTGGTCCTTGCTCCCGGACAGGCCTACACGGTTTTGAAAGGCACCTCCCATCGGTCCCACGGCTCAGGTCGGACGGTCAACCTCTCCATAGGGGTGGAGGGGAGAAAAACGGTGATGGAAGAGTGATGAATGATGTTTTTTACGAACAGAATGGGAAGACGTATTGTGCAAAGTGCCATCAACAGGTTGATGTTGACAATGAAGGTCCATCGATCATCTACAGATGTCCTCAACATGGGATGATTCTTTTCGGAATGGGTGGAGGAAAATCTTTCTTGAGACCAGCCCACTCGCCTGAAAGCCTTTCTGACCCCCAAAAATACACCCTCACCCTTCTCGAAATGCCAGAGGGCAGGCTTAAAACCATTGCCACCCTTGCAGGCCTCACTGGAAAACCCAGTTGGCTTCTCAGGGAGCAGTTTCTTGAAGGTCAATGGATTTTTCCTGAGCCGTTGCTGGCCCAACAGGTTCTGGATTGGATGCCCAAACTCAAGCAAAGGGGTCTTCCTTTCAGGATAGAGCCTGATTTTCCATGGCTGGATGGGGTTCCTGATCCAGAAACTCCACCACTTTTTTGATCACTCTGGGGTCTCTCATCATGGCCCCGTGTCTCCAGACTTTGACTTCATGGTTTTCGGCGTTGGGCAGGATGCAGTGTCTGGCAGGGAAGATCGTCACGTCGTAAGGGGTCCAGAGGGTCAGGCAGGGGCGGTCCTGAAAAGGGGAGGGTTCCTGATTGAGTTCGGAAAGCAATTTGCTGCCCACAGTCATGTCCCTGACTGCTGGCAGGGGATACACCTTTCCCCACACCGTTCCCAGATGGGGGCTGGAAATCAGCACAATGCGGTTCACCTGTGCCAGTCCTCCCAGTTTTTGCAGGTAGTACCGGCTGATGATCCCTCCCATGCTGAAAGCGATCAGGTGAAAGGTGCTGCCGTGAAGTTTGCTTTCGATGTAGTCTTTCAGAAACGCTGCCATTCTGGGGATGCCGTGCCTGCCATCGTTGGGCTTGATGTCCGGTGCATAAACCGTGTGCCCATGGTGCTCCAGCACCTGACGCATGGTGCGCAGGCCTGCACTGGAATCGTTGATGCCGTGGACCAGAACGATGGGATCTTTCATGCTCAGAATTCTGCTGCACCCTGCTCCAGAGCACTAGAGCATATGGTCCAGTTTCTCCTTTTTGGTGTTGAGGTAATGTTCATTGAACTTGTTGCGCCCCACTTGCAGGGGCACCCGTTCCACGATCTGTAATCCAAAACCGGACAGGGAGTGCAATTTCCTGGGGTTGTTGGTCAGGAGGCGGATCTGGCGCACCCCGAGTCCATGCAGGATCTGGGCTCCAATGCCAAAATCCCGCAAATCCGCAGCGAAACCCAGTTTCTGGTTGGCTTCCACGGTGTCTGCTCCGTCATCTTGCAGGGCGTAAGCGCGGATTTTGTTCAGCAGGCCAATCCCCCGGCCTTCCTGACGCAGGTACACCAATACCCCTCGGCCTTCCTCCGAGATGGCTTTCAGGGCTGCGTCCCTCTGGGCACCACAGTCACAGCGCAGAGAGTGCAGACCGTCGCCAGTCAGGCATTCACTGTGCATGCGAACCAGCACGGGTTCACCTGTGATTTCACCCATCACCAGAGCCACATGTTCTTTCCCAGAAAGGGTGTCTTCAAACCCCACAATTTCGAACTCGCCGTAATCGGTGGGCAGTTTGGCTCTGGCTTGCTCGACCACGAATGGCTCACGCTGCAAGCGGTATTCGATGAGGTCTGCGATGGTGCCCACTTTCAGGCCATGCTCCTGAGCAAATTTGAGGAGGTCCGGCAGGCGGCTCATTTCGCCGTCCTCGTTCATGATTTCGCAGATCACGCCAGCAGGTTTCAGTCCGGCCAGTCGGGCCAGATCCACAGCGGCTTCGGTGTGGCCAGCACGCCTGAGGACCCCTCCGGGTTTGGCCACCAGAGGAAAGATGTGACCGGGTCTGCGGAAATCCTCTGGTCTGGAATCCTCATCCAGCAGGGCCAGAATGGTGTTTGAACGGTCTCTGGCACTGATTCCGGTGCTGTTGGAGGTGTGGTCAATGCTGACCGTGAATGCCGTTCCATTGGGATCGCTGTTCTTGCTGACCATCGGCAGCAAATCCAGACTTGCAGCACGCTCTGGCGTGATGGACACGCAAATCAGACCGCAGGCTTTGTGGGCCATGAAATTGATCATCTCGGGGGTGGCAAATTCTGCGGCCACCACCACATCCCCTTCATTCTCGCGGTTTTCATCATCGACAAGCACCACCGGACGACCTTCACGGATGTCCTGAATCAGTTCATGGGTGGGGGAGATCACTTTGCACCTCCCACCAGAGTCAGGCGTTCCAGATATTTGGCCAGCACATCGTATTCCAGATTCACCTGATCTCCAGCTTGGATGCCTTTCAGGCTGGTGACTTCCAGCGTGTGCGGAATGATCCAGAGAGTGAATTCATTGACCTGCAAATCCGCTTTGCTGCCCGCAGGACCGCCCACATCCACCACGGTCAGGCTGACCCCATTCACGGTGATGCTGCCTTTGGGGATCAGGTAACGGGAGGCTTCCTCTGGGACCGCCACTTTGATGATGTAGGCTCCGGGCTGGGCCTCCACCTCCAGCACGGTTCCGGTGCCGTCCACATGCCCGGTCACCACATGGCCTCCGAAACGGCCACTGGCAGGCATGGCCCGCTCCAGATTCACAGTGTCGCCAACGTTCCAGAGGGCTGAGGTCTTGTTCACGCTTTCCTGCGAAAGCTCGACCTGAAAGCCTTTGTCATCCCACTGCACCACAGTCAGGCAGGCTCCATTGCACGCGATGCTTTCACCCAAAGCCAGATCCGTCCACATTTTCTGGGGATCAATGGTGACTTTCAAATGACCGTCAGACCACTCGGCCAGACGGATGTTTCCGGTTTGTTCGACAATTCCAGTGAACATGTCAATCCTCCACTTTTTCTGTGTAAGCTGTGATTTCAGGCATGGAGACCCGCTCGATGTCATGCAACAGGGCATGAATCAGGGTGTCCTGCCCGAGTTGCTGCACCTTCACATCCCGCAAAAGTTGCAATTCTGGCAGGTCCAGCCACAAAGGACTCTGGCCTTTGCCCATGATTTTGGGTGAGATCAGGACCAGCAGTTCATCCAGCAAGCCCGCTTTCAGAAATTCAGAGGCAAGGTTTGGACCGCCTTCCAGCAGCAGGGAATTGATCCCGAGCTTGCCCAGTTCCTGCAACACCTCCTGCAAATCGGTGGTGCGAATCACATGGACCTGCTCGGGGTACGTTTGCTGGCTTTCGGTAACCACGATGGCTCCGGGCCTGAACACTTTTGCATCCACAGGCACCCGTCCAGAGCGGTCAAAGATGACAGGTCTGGGATCACGGGTGTCTTGCCCTTCAAGGCGGGTGGTGAGGGCTGGATCATCGGTCAGCACGGTCTGGCTGCCCACAGCAATGGCGTCGGTCTGGTTTCGCAGCTCATGCACAAAGCTTCTGGCCTCGGGTCCGGTCAACCAGAGTTGCTTTGGCTCCAGTGGGGCCATTTTGCCATCCAGCGTCTGGGCGAACTTGTAGGTGACCCTCGGGCGACCTGTGACCACCCTCTGGCGAAAACCGGCCTGCTGGATCAGGGCCTGATCTTCCAGCAAACCCACCTCCACCTGAAGGCCAGCAGCACGCAGTTTCTGGATGCCCTTTCCGGCCACCAGAGGATTGGGGTCGACGGCTGCAACGACCAACCGGGCCACTCCGGCCTCAATCAGGGCATCTGCACACGGAGGGGTGCGCCCATGATGGGAGCAAGGCTCCAAGGTGACGTAAGCGGTGGAGCCTCTGGCCAGAGGTCCAGCTTCACGCAGGGCGAACACCTCTGCATGGGGTTCACCGGCTCTGGGATGGAAGCCCTTGCCCACAGCCTGTCCGTGAACTGCGATCACGCAGCCTACGGGAGGGTTGGGGCTGGTGCGACCCAGTGCCCGAGCAGCAAGCATCAAAGCTTCCTGCATCAGACCGGTGTCTGACGGGGAAAAATTCTGGTGCAAAATGATGTTCCCAGCATGCGGGGGCATGTGGGAGTCTCCTTCTCTCATCCGGACTGTGACCGTCGGCACTGGAATTGCACCAGTTCGGGCCTTGCGGTTGGGGTTTGCAAGGCTTCGCAGGCTGAGGGTCCGTTCTTTTCATCGGGACCCTTCACTGCCGGTGGGGAATTTCACCCCGCCCCGAAGGATGAGAGCAGTTTACCCAATTTGTCAGGCACTCGGGTAGGGATGCACGTTACGATTCCCAAAGTTGTCCAGAACCATGTGTTTTCATGAGCAGGTCATGCTTTCCCAATCTGAAGGTCTTGTGGGCTGTGTTGCTGGCTGTTTTGTGCCAGCCATGTTTGCACAATTTCAGTGAACAGCTTGGGAAACTGGACAAACCATGCATGGTGGCCTTTGGGAATGGTTTTCATTTGTGCATTGGGAAGCCGTTTGACCAGTTCTGTTGCACTGCGTTGGTTCACAGCCACCTCCTGAGAGCCCACCAGAGCCAGCACAGGCACCTCACAGTTTGAAAGGGCCTCTGGAATCCTGTAGCGGTTCACTTCTTGCATGACCTGACGCAAAGCAGCACGGGTCATGCGCTGCTGATCGTGGATGAACCTGTCCTGTTGATGGGGTGGAACTTGCATGGCTCTGGCTGCCAGAGTGAGCATCAAGGGGGTCTGGTTGAGGGGCAACATCCACTCCATCACGGGAAGCAAAACCTGCAATTGGCCCATGGGAAGCACTGTTGCACCCATCACCACGGCAGAATGAAACTGCTCGGCTTGAAGTTCCAGCAATTTGAGGGTCAGAACCCCTCCCAGAGAGTGGCCCACCAGATGGACTTTCTCGCCTGAAAAACGCTGTTCGATGTTTGCAAGCAAGGCTCTGGCTGTGTGTTCCAAGGTGAATTGGGCATCAAAAACGGGCAGGTCGGGAGAAAAAGCATCCACTCCAGAAAGGCCCTGCAGAAGGTCTTCCCACATCCATGAAGTGATGCCTGCACCATGCAAAAAAACCACAGGATGCGTTTGAGATTTTTGAGGGGCTGAAACGGTCATGTCTGAAGTATTGAGGTAAGCTACGTGAAATGACAGGTGAAAATTTGGACAGAACCTTGACGGTGCAGCATCAGGATGCTGCAGATGCTCTGCTGAAACCTGAAATCCAGCGCACATTGGCGGTTTTTTTGCCACAATCCCTCACGGCCCATGAAGCGGCCCAGCAACTGGGTGTGGAAACCAACAGCCTGCTTTATTCCCTCA
Organism: Deinococcus misasensis DSM 22328; assembly: GCF_000745915.1. NCBI lineage: Bacteria > Thermotogati > Deinococcota > Deinococci > Deinococcales > Deinococcaceae > Deinococcus > Deinococcus misasensis. Next base: position 142,506 of record NZ_JQKG01000005.1, on the reverse strand, counting down.
GGAAACTCACTGCACTGGGACTGCTGGAACAGGTGGGAGAAAAAACCCGGGCGGGCAGACCCATGAAACTGTACCGGGCTGCTGCCAGTGTGTATTTTGTGCCCTTCTCTGTCACCCGTGCCCTCAACCTCCAGAGTTACCTCGAGCAGGTGGAAATGCAGGTGGGTGCTTTCCTGAGGGACCAACTGGTGCATCTGCTCGAAGAACAGCATCAGGATTGGGGCCTCAGGTTCAGTGCTGGGCCAGAGGGGGCTTTGCATGCCAGACTGGCCCTTTCCGCCCAGCAAGATCTGGAGGTGCAGCCAGAGCAAGCCATCATGCTCAATTTCATGTATCCCTACCTTCAACTGGACTTTGAGGAGGCGCAGGCTTTTCAAAAAGACTTGTTGGAGCTGTTCCAGCGTTATGCCCAGATGCGTGGAGCACAACGCTATGCTTTCAGGCTGACGTTGCTTCCTGTGGTGAACCCACAATCCAGCAGGGGATTTTGAAAATGCAAGTCTGATGGTTTTGGGTGTTTTCGCAGTTTGCGGATGGAATTCCCATCAGGCTCCAGTCAGCTTTTGTCCTAAACTGATTTCAGGAATGGAGCAGACTGGCCAGAGGGTGGAACCCATACCTGTCATCATCAGCACAGAGGGCAAAGTGCTGCAAGCCCCCTCTGGATGGCTGTTGTCTGATGATTTGCAGCAAGCTGTACTGGGTTTTCAACACAGTGGGCATTTGCAAAAACAGCTGGGCAAATGGCAGTTTTTCAGGTTGCATGATCTTTCCACACTGGTTTTGCCAGATCTGGTGTACTTCCAGCGCTGGACAGCGTTTTTGCAAAACCTGCCACAACAGAGTTCAGAGCCAGAGATTCTGGAGCACACCACCCTTTTTTTGCAAGACATGGGTTTTGCGGTGTTGCACCAGCAGACCTGTGAAAAGTCCAATTTGACGCTTTCGCCAGAGGTGTTTTGTGTTCCTCTGGATGCCCACCGTGTGCATTGCTGGACCCTGCAGGGGGAATTCTGGGAGCTGTTGCCAGAGTTGTCCAGCACCGTTCAGCAGGCGGTGAAACGGCACCACGGCTTCCAGCGTTACCTGAATGCTTTGCAGTATTTTCAGGAATTGCAGGTGGCCATCACCGACCAGTTGGAATGGCAGGACACCCTGAAACTGGTGCTTTATTACACCCGTGAAGCCCTGCAAGCCGATGCTGCAGTCTTTTTTCTCTGGGATGAACAGGACCAGATGCTGGAGCTCATCGACACCATTGGGCACCGCACACCCACCGAATATGGGTTCCGCATTTCCAGAGATTACGGTCTGGCTGGAGAGGTGCTGGGACCCATCAAAACCCATGTGGTTTCGGTGCTGGATCCGGCAGATTTTGATGAACAATCCAGAGGTTTCTTGCTCAGGGAAGGATTTGTGGGCTATGCAGGAACACCCCTCAGTGTGAAAGGCCACCTGCTGGGGATTCTGGAGATTTTCCACAGAAGCCCTCTGGAGCCTTCTGGATGGTCGTTGTCTTTCTTCGAACTGTTGGCGTCCCATCTGGCGATTGCCCTGTACCAGCACCGTTTGATCCGCGACCTGAAGATCAGCAACCAGCAACTGATTCACACCTACGATGCCACCCTGGAAGGCTGGGTTCGGGCTCTGGATTTGCGCGACAAGGAAACCGAAGGCCACTCCAAACGGGTGATGGAAGGCAGCCTGAAACTGGCCCGAAAAATGGGCCTCTCCGGGCAGCAACTCGAACACATCCGGCGTGGAGCGCTCTTGCATGACATTGGCAAACTGGCCATTCCAGATCAGATTTTGCACAAGCCGGGCAAGCTCACCACCCAGGAATTTGATGTGGTCAAGCAGCATCCCGTGTGGGCCAGAGCCATGCTGCGTGACATCGAATACCTGCGCAACGACCTCGACATCCCTTACCATCACCATGAGAAGTGGGATGGGTCGGGGTATCCTCTGGGCCTCAAAGCAGATGAGATCCCCCTGTCTGCAAGGATCTTTTCAGTGGTGGATGTGTGGGACGCCATGACCAGCGACCGCCCTTACCGCAAAGGCCTGCCAGAGGAAGACGTGCTGGCTTACATTCAGGAACAATCAGGCAAGCATTTTGACCCTCAGGTGGTGCGGTTTTTCATTGAACTGGTACAGGAAAGTTGAGTTTCTTTTCCTGTTCCTCTGGCTGTTCTGACAGGGGTTCAGAATCTGCACTAAATCACTCGACTTTGTGGGGTTGGACGGCTACAATGGGGCTTGTTAGGAATCAGTCTCAATAAGAGAGGTTCTGATCCACCCCAACTGTCCCACCCAAAAACCAGAGTGGGACAACAAAAAATGGAGGCAACACCACATGACCCATCAACTGGAAATCCGTGACTTGCACGTTTCTGTCGGCGACAAGAAAATTCTGAATGGCGTGAACCTGATTGTGCCCAAAGGCGAACTGCACGCCATCATGGGACCCAACGGCAACGGAAAAAGCACCCTTGCCAAAGTCCTGATCGGTGACCCCGAGTACACCGTGGAATCCGGCGAAATCCTCCTCGACGGCGAAAACATCCTCGAAATGGAACCCGACGAGCGCGCCCGCAAAGGCCTGTTCCTTGCATTCCAGTACCCCGTGGAAATCCCCGGTGTGACCATCGCCAACTTCCTGCGTCTGGCCATGCAGGCCCGCAAAGCCGAAGGCGAGGAAGTGGGTTTCATGGAGTTCTATCAGAAACTCACCAAAGCCCTTGAAGTCCTCGAATGGCCCGAGAGCGTCGTGGAGCGTTACCTCAACGAAGGCTTCTCTGGCGGCGAGAAAAAGCGCAACGAAATCCTCCAGATGCTGATGCTCGAACCCGAGTACATCATCATGGACGAAACCGACTCTGGCCTTGACGTGGACGCCCTCAAAATCGTCTCCAAAGGTGTGAACAGCATGCGCGGTGAAAACCTCGGGGGCCTGATCATCACCCACTACCAGCGCCTCTTGGATTACATCGTCCCTGACAAAGTTCACGTGATCGTCAATGGTCGCGTTGTGGAATCCGGTGGCCCTGAGCTTGCCAAGAAGCTGGACACCGAAGGTTACGACTGGGTCAAAGAACTCGCCAACGCGTAAGAATGCCTCGAAGGTTCAAAAAGCGATGGGGTTGCCTTGGAGGGGTGATGGTTCTTCTGGGGCTGAATGCGGTGGTTTCTCTCATCACTGCACAGAATGATCAAAAGGTGAACATGTCCATCTTTCAGGAAGTGTTTCCTGAGCAAAAAGGCACTGTTCATTTTTCTGAGAAATCATCCAATCTCTTTGAGGGTGGTGTAAAGATGTCCGTGAAATCTCGGCAATCTCAGTCTGTTCGTCTTGTCAAGAGTTCAAAAGCAGAATGTCGTGATGGTGCAGGAATTTGTTATGATGTGGAGTTCGGAAAAGTCAAATGGGGTGAAATCCAAGAAACTGTTCAGGGAAAGACACATCATTATCAGGTCCAAGCGCACGCGGATGATTTTACTTCTCGCATAGCAAAGACTTTATCGAAAGATTGCCCTTTGCTGAAAGAGAAGCCTGAAAAGGTGGGTTATAATTCGTATCAAATGCCCGATTCAGAAGGCCACGATACTTATTATGCGATCTCCTTCAACCTCGAAAGAACCTCCTTTTGTGTTCAAGTTGTTCATCTCTAAACCTTCCCGAGGTGTTGTCCCATGTCCAGAGTGATCCTCATTTCAACCAGTCTTGACCCAGAGAGCAAAGGCAGAATGCTGGCTCAATGGATGCAGGACCATGTTCAGGGCACCCTAGAGTTTGAGTGGCTGGATTATGGAGACCATCCTTTGCCAGACTTCGACAACGACCAGATTTTCCAGCATCCGAACAACCGCTTCTGGCGCGAGAAGATTCTGGGAGCAGAGGGGATCATCCTGATGTTTCCGGTGTACAACTGGAGCATCTGCGCCAACCTGAAAAAGCTGATCGAAACGGTGGGCACCCACTACCCAGAGCTGGGACGCACTGCCGTCTGGTTCGACAAGATCATCACTTTTGTCAGTGTGGGTGGACTGCACCACAGTTACATGTCCTATTCTTCTGCGGCCATGTCCCTCATGCTGGACTTCAAGTGCATCATCAACCCTTACATGGTTTATGCCAGAAGTGCCGACATCGAAAACGGCGAAATTCTGGACACCCCCGGAGGGCAAGACTTGAAAGCCCGTCTTCTCAGGACCCTCACCGTCAAAAAAGAACTGCTGGACAGGCTTCAAAACCGCGACTACCGTTCAACGTGGGAAGTCTAATGCAGACTCGGCCCACACAGGAGGACAGCAATGTCTGAAGAAATCGCAAGCATCAACAACACCTACGAGTTCGGCTGGTCCAACCCCGAGCGCTATGCGGTCAAGGCCCCCAAAGGCCTGAGCCGTGAAGTGGTGGAAATGATCTCCAAGGCCAAAGAGGAACCCGAGTGGATGCTCGAATTCCGTCTGAAAGCCCTCGACATCTACTACTCCAAACCCATGCCCACCTGGGGTGCAGACCTCTCTGGCCTCGACATGGACGAAATTTACTACTACATCAAGCCCGAAGGCGTGAACGCCAGAAGCTGGGACGATGTGCCAGATGACGTCAAACAAACCTTCGAGCGTCTGGGCATCCCCGAGGCCGAGCGTGCTGCACTGGCCGGTGTGGGCGCACAGTACGAATCCGAGATGGTGTACCACAACCTCAAAGAGGAGTGGGAAAAACTCGGGGTGGTGTTCGTGTCCATCGAAGACGGTCTGAAAGATTACCCTGACCTTTTCCGTGAATACTTTGCCACCGTGATTCCCCCAGAGGACAACAAGTTTGCTGCCCTCAACAGCGCTGTGTGGTCCGGTGGTTCTTTCGTGTACATCCCCAAAGGGGTGAAGGTGGACATCCCCCTGCAAACCTACTTCCGCATCAATGCAGAGAGCGCCGGTCAGTTCGAGCGCACCCTGATCATCTGCGAAGAAGGCGCACAGGCCCACTACATCGAAGGTTGCACCGCTCCCAGTTACAGCCGTGACAGCTTCCACTCTGGCGTGATTGAAATTGTGGTCCGTGAAGGTGGACGCTTCCGTTACTCCACCATCCAGAACTGGAGCCACAACGTGTACAACCTGGTGACCCAGCGTGCCTCGGTGTACAAAAACGCCGTGATGGAATGGGTGGACGGCAACCTCGGGTCCAAGGTGACCATGAAGTACCCAGCCTGCTACCTCCTCGAAGAAGGGGCCAGAGGGGAAGTGCTCTCCATCGCCATGGCAGGACGCGGTCAGCACCAGGATGCAGGGGCCAAGATCGTGCACTTTGCTGCGAACACCTCCGGCACCATCGTGTCCAAGTCGATTTCCAAAGACTCGGGCCGTTCCAGCTACCGTGGTCTGGTGAAAATCTACGAAGGTGCCCACGGCAGCAAATCCAATGTGGAGTGCGACGCCCTCCTGCTGGACGAAGAAGCCCGCACCGACACCTACCCTTACATCGAAATTCAGGAAAAAGACGCTTCGGTGGGCCACGAAGCCACAGTGTCCAAAATCAACGACGAGCAGATCCTGTACCTGCAAAGCCGCGGCCTCTCCGAGGATGAAGCTGCTGGACTGATCGTGCGCGGATTCATTGAGCCTGTGGCCAAAGAGCTGCCTCTGGAATACGCCGTGGAACTGAACCGCCTGATCGAGCTGGAAATGGAAGGCTCTGTCGGTTAAACCATGAAACGCTTCTGGACTGCACTCCTGCTTTGCACGGCGTTCACCGCCTGTGCACCGGCCTCGGTTTTGAATGCCACCCCCATTGCTCCCGAGCAAGAACTCAAAAAGCCCATGGTCGTGGATGCTTTTGTGATGGGTGAATTCTCGGGTGCTCTGGGAGGCCGTTTCAAAGACCTGCTGGCCACCGAACTGGAAACCCGCAGGTTCAAGTTGCTGTGGGATCCGGCCAGAACCGATGGAGACCTCTTGCTGGTGGCCAATGTGGAAAGCACCTCGGGCAACAAACCGAACGATCCACAGTCCATCTCGCAGGTGTCTTTGCGGGTGATTGAACGCAAAACCGGAGACACCCTCTGGCGCTACAATTACAGCCGCAATTTCTACTTCGGGGGCAGTGACCAGCAAACCGCCAGAGACATGGTGGGTGCCCTCCTGAGAAGTTTTGTCCCCAGAGCCGAAATGGTGGATCCTTCACCCATCAAGCTGTGATGTGCAGTCCCCTGAATTCGAGGAGAACAGATGACCCAGATTTTGAACCGAACCGGTGAGCCCGAGTGGCTTTCACAAAAACGCGTTGAGGCTTTTGGCCTTTTTGAAACCCTGTCCGTGCCCAACCGCAAGGTGGAAGCATGGAAGTACACCGATGTGTCCTACATCGATCTGGGCAGCCTCAAGCCTGCTCAGGTGGTGCAGCCTGTCAGCAGCGCTGAAGAACTGCCTGAACTGGTCAAAGCCCGTCTGTCCAGCACCGACGTGGCTGGCTACCTGGTGTTCAATGGTCCCGATGTGGTCTACAAGCACGTTCCAGAGGAACTGGCTGCCAAAGGGGTGATCTTCACCGACCTGAAGAGCGCCCTGCAAAGCCACCCTGAACTGGTGCAAAAACACCTGTACAGCATCGTGCCTGCCGAAGTGCCCGACGACACCACCATTGCTGCCCCCGGCACCACCCCCAGCAAATCCCCCGATCCCTCCGAAGGCAAGTTCAGTGCCCTGAACGCTGCCGTCTGGACCAACGGTGCTTTTGTGTACGTGCCCCGTGGCGTGGAAGTGGACCTCCCTCTGGGTTCTTTCCGCGTGATGGAGGAGAGCGGAGCCTACACCGCCACCCGCACTCTGGTTGTTGCAGAGGCCAACTCCAAAGTCACCTTCATTGACGAGCAGGACAGCCATGAACTTTCCGATGCTTACGCTTTCGGTGCTGTCGAACTGATCGTGCGTCAGGGGGCCAACCTGCGTTACGTGAGCGTTCAGAACTGGGGCAGAGGGGTCACCCACATCCAGCGTCAGCGTGGCGATGTGGACCGTGACGCCACCCTCAACAGCCTTGTGGTGACCATGGGTGCAGACCTCTCCAGAACCGAAATGCAGTCCTACCTGCGTGGTCAGGGCTCCAGCAGTGAAATGCTGGGTCTGTACTTCGCTTCCGAAGACCAGCACTTTGACCACTACACCCTGCAACACCATGCTGCTCCCCACGCCCACTCTGACCTGCTGTACAAAGGCGTGAACAGCCACGAGTCCAGAGGGGTGTTCAGCGGCATGATCAAGGTGGATCTGGGTGCCCAGAAAACCGATGCTTACCAGAAGCACCGCACCCTGATGCTGTCCAGCGAAGCCCGCAACGACAGCATCCCCCAGCTGGAAATCAATGCCAACGATGTGCGTTGCTCCCACGGTTCCACCACCGGACCTGTGGATCAGGAGCAGCTTTTCTACCTGCTTTCCCGTGGCATTCCCCGTGCCAGTGCTGAGAAAATGCTGGTGACGGCATTCCTTGAAGATGTGCTGTCCCGTTTGCCTCTGGAGAACGTGGTGAAATACATCGAGGGCATCATTGCCGAAAAAGTGGGCGCAGTTTAAAGCATTTGACAGAAAACCCAGAGGTTGTCTTTCTGGAAAGGGTTTTTTGAAATGGGAGGATTCGTTTGAATCCTCCCATTTCATTGATCAACGCAGTAAGCCTCACTCTGGAATCTGTTGGAAGGGGTCAGCTCAGGCGGATCTCTTTTTTTGTGCTGCTTTTTTGTGCTGGATCAGGAAATGTATTTTGGATCCAGTATGATTTGATCAGTTTGAGCAGTTGGACCAGACCAGATGATCAATTGGTCTGGTTGGAAGCCTGAAACATGGGACCAGAGCCCCTATTGGTATTAAATTGGTACTCATCTTTCGATACTGGGGATTTCACGTAGTTTGACGACATTTTGCGATTGACAAGAGAAATATATCGATCTTCGTGAAAAAAACCACTGATATACCGGTAAAATTTGTCTAGACAGAAATGAAATTGGTTCTAAAGTGGTTTGATATGGTTTGGTTACACAACCCTTTCAACTTGCATCGAACATGTGTGCAGAGAGCTGCACGCAAGGAGGTCTTTTACTGTGAAGAAGTCATTTCTCATCACCAGTCTTCTGCTCATGGGTGCCGTCACATTTGTGGGCTGCTCCAGTGACACCACCCCCGTCCAGAGTGCCAAATTCACCCAGCAAGCCACAGGACTGACCGCGACGTTCAGCACCAGCAGTGCATGGGACGGAGGGTTCAACGGACTGATCACCCTCACCAACAACACCACCAGTGCCGTAAGCACATGGACCCTCAACTTCAAGTTCAATGGCAACGCCGGCCTCTCTGGCACCCCCTGGGGCGCAGGTGGGAATGCGGTGAAGAATGCGGATGGAAGCTACACCATCACCCCGAACAGTTGGGGCGGAAACAACATCCCCGCTGGGGGCAGCGTCACGGTGTCTTACTCTGGCACCGGAGCCTTCAGTGGCGTGACCGCATGCACCATCAACAACCAGAGCTGCTCTGGTGGCACGGTGACAGACACCACTGCTCCTACAGCAAGTTTGACGGCCTCTCCCAGCACCCTGACTGCGGCTGGCAGCGTGACCCTGAGCGCAACGGCCACCGACAATGTGGGTGTCACCAAAGTCGAGTTTTACCGAGGCACCACCTTGCTGGGCACAGACACCACCGCCCCTTACAGCCTGAGCGACAGTTTCACCAGCAGCACCCAGAACGGCAGCTACAGCTACACCGCCAAAGCTTTTGACGCTGCTGGAAACACCAAAACCAGCGCTGCTGCCAGCGTCACCGTCAACATCTCTGGCACCGGAGGAGACACCACCAAACCCACCGTGAGTGCATCTGCCACCCCGAGCAACCTGACCGCTGCGGGTTCGGTGAAAGTGACCGCGAATGCCACGGACAACGTGGGCGTGACCAAAGTGGAATTCTACAAAGGGACGGCTCTGGTGGGCACGGACACCACCGCTCCCTACGAGTACAGCGAGTCTTTCACCAGCAGTGCCCAGAACGGCAGCTACAGCTATACGGCAAAAGCCTTTGACGCTGCAGGAAACAATGCCACCAGTGCTGCCACCACAGTGACCGTCAACCTGCCCACCACCCCACCTCCAACCGGCTTGAAGCGTGTGGCTTACTTTGCCCAGTGGGGCATTTATGGCCGGGGTTACCTGCCCAAAAACATCGACACCAGTGGCACGGCTGCCACCCTCACCCACATCAACTACGCATTCGGCAACGTTTATGCACAACCAGATGGCACCTACAAGTGCGGCATCGTGACCCGAGCCGAATCTGGCAATCAGGATGGGGGAGACGGCTGGGCCGACTACCAGAAAGGCTTCAGTGCTGCTGAATCCGTGGATGGTGTGGCCGACGTTTGGGACCAGAAACTCAAAGGCAACTTCAACCAGCTGAAGAAACTCAAAACCAAATACCCCAACATGAAAGTGCTGATTTCTCTGGGCGGATGGACCTGGAGCAAGTGGTTCTCCAATGCCTCCAGCACCGATGCCCTGCGCAAAACCCTCGTTTCAAGCTGCATCGACCTGTACATCAAAGGCAACCTGCCTCTGGATCCCGGCTCTGCCACAGGTGGAGCAGGAGTGGGTGCTGGCGTGTTTGACGGCATCGACATCGATTGGGAATACCCCGGTGGTGGCGGATTGCCCACCAACACGGTCAGCGCAGCCGACAAGCAGAATTTCACCTTGCTGCTCAAAGAATTCCGCACCCAGCTCGACGCCCTGACCGCCAGCACCGGCAAGAAGTACGAACTGACCATTGCTGCGCCCGGTGGTGTGGACAAACTGGCCAATCAAGAGCCCAACCTGTACAAAGACTACCTCGATTTCATCAACATCATGACCTACGATTTCCGGGGTGCCTGGGATGCCACCGGACCCACCAACTTCCACAGCAACCTTTACCCCAACCCCAACGATCCCGGCACCGGAGTGGTCAAGAACTACAGCGTGGACACCATCGTGAACGCCTTCCTGACCGCAGGTGTGCCTGCCAACAAACTGGTGATCGGCATTCCCTTCTACGGACGTGGATGGACCGGTGTGACCAACACCAACAACGGTCTGTACCAGAGGGCCACCGGAGCCGCACGTGGCACCTATGAAGCGGGCATCGAAGACTACAAAGTGCTGAAGAACTTCGCAGGCACCAAGTACCGCGATCCCGTCACCAAGCAAATGTGGGTTTTCGATGGCACCACCTTCTGGAGCTACGACGATGAGCAGGTCATCCTTGAGAAAACCAACTACATCAAAGCCAAAGGACTGGGCGGCAGCATGGTCTGGTCTCTGGACGGCGACGATGCCAACGCCACCCTTGCCAAAGCCATCTACAACGGACTGAAGTAATTCCGCTTGACCGTCAGGGTGATTCCTCCACTTCATCCTGACGGTTTTTCATTGGCCGAAATCCCCCTGATGACCCCTGACCGCAAAACAGGAGGCACTGTGAACCACCCCGCCAGACCATCCACCTTCAAACACTTCAGATCTGTCTCTTTGTTGCTCCTGACCCTCGGGCTTGCTGCGTGCAGCCAGAGTGAGTTGCAAAGCCAAGTTCCCAGCGCTGTATTGAACAAACAGGCCACAGGACTGACCGCGATGTTCAGCACCAGCAGCACGTGGGATGGAGGGTTCAACGGACTGATCACCCTCACTAACAACACCACCAGTGCCGTAAGCACATGGACCCTGAACTTCAAATTCAACGGCAACGCAGGCCTCTCTGGCACCCCCTGGGGAGCAGGTGGGAATGCGGTGAAGAATGCCGATGGAAGCTACACCATTACTCCGAACAGTTGGGGCGGAAACAACATCCCTGCTGGAGGCAGCGTCACGGTGTCTTACTCTGGCACCGGAACCTTCAGTGGCGTGACCGCATGCACCATCAACAACCAGAGCTGCTCTGGTGGCACGGTGACAGACACCACTGCTCCGACAGCAAGTTTGACGGCCTCTCCCAGCACCCTGACTGCGGCTGGCAGCGTGACCCTGAATGCGACAGCGACCGACAATGTGGGCGTCACCAAAGTCGAGTTTTACCGCAATGGAACCCTGATCAACACCGACACCACAGCGCCCTACAGCCATGCGGACGCTTTTTCCAGCAGTGCTCAAAATGGATCCTACAGCTACACTGCAAAATCGTATGATGCTGCTGGGAACACCAAAACCAGTGCTGCGGTGACCGCCACAGTGAACATCCCCGGCTCTGGAGACACCACTGCTCCCACGGTTTCTGCCACGGTCAGTCCAGCTTCTCTGACCGCTGCGGGTTCGGTGAAAGTGACTGCGAATGCCACGGACAACGTGGGCGTGACCAAAGTGGAATTCTACAAAGGGACCACTCTGGTGGGCACCGACACCACCGCTCCTTACGAGTACAGTGAATCTTTCTCCAGCAGTGCCCAGAACGGCAGCTACAGCTATACGGCAAAAGCCTTTGACGCGGCAGGAAACAATGCCACCAGTGCTGCCACCACAGTGACCGTCAATCTTCCCACTGGACCTGTTGCAGGCACAGAATATGCGCCTTACTTCTACACATGGGGATGGGGCAACACCACCGATTACCTGTTCGGTTCTCTGGCAGACATGAAAACCAAAACGGGACTGAACGGTGCCACTCTGGCGTTCGTGATTGCCCCTTACGGTTCTTGCTCGATCACCACCGATGGCTCCGTGAACCGCATCGAAGGGGACATGAAAAACGACATTGCCGCCTTCAAAGCCTCTGGAGGACAGCTCAAAGTGTCTTTTGGAGGGGCCAACGGCACCTATCTGGAAAGCGATGTGGCCTGCAAAACCGTGGACCAGTTGTACGCTGCACTGAAAGGTTTTGTGGACCGCACCGGCCTCACCGATCTGGACTTCGATGTCGAACAGGCCGCTGAAATGACCGATGCCATCAACAGCAAACGGGCACAGGCTCTGGCACGACTCCAGGCTTCCAATCCCAATGTGAAGGTGTCTTTCACACTGGCCGCCGTCCCGATGGACCGCTGGAACACCCCCGGAGGTTTGCCTGCAGCAGGCCTGAATGTGGTCAAATCGGCCCTTACAGCAGGGGTCAAGATCAACAAGGTCAACCTGATGACCATGGACTTCGGCAGTTACTACTCCGGCGGACGCACCATGGCCGATGCCAGCATCTCTGCGGTAGAGGAGACCTTCAAGCAACTCAAAGCTTTGCTGCCCACCAAGACCGACGCAGAAGTGTACAAAATGCTCGGGGCCACCCCCATGATCGGGCAAAACGACATTGCCTCGGAAATCTTCACCCTGCAAGATGCCAGAGACCTGACCACCTGGGCCAGAGGAAAAGGCCTTGGACTGGTGTCATTCTGGGCCATCCAGAGGGACCAGCCCTGCAAAAACGGCGCTGGCCTCGCCATTTGCAGCATGCAAAACACCGCGCCCTACCAGTACCACAACATTTTCAAGGGCGTTCTGTAAGCCCTGTTCAGGAAGGTGAACCATGATCAAACATCTGAAAAGCACCACCTTGCTTCTTCTGACCCTCGGGCTTGCCGCGTGCAGCCAGAGTGAGTTGCAAAGCCAAGTTCCCAGCGCTGTATTGAACAAACAGGCCACAGGACTGACCGCGACGTTCAGCACCAGCAGCACGTGGGATGGAGGGTTCAACGGACTGATCACCCTCACCAACAACACCACCAGTGCCGTAAGCACATGGACCCTGAACTTCAAATTCAACGGCAACGCAGGCCTCTCTGGCACCCCCTGGGGAGCAGGTGGGAATGCGGTGAAGAATGCCGATGGAAGCTACACCATTACTCCGAACAGTTGGGGTGGAAACAACATCCCTGCTGGAGGCAGCGTCACGGTGTCTTACTCTGGCACCGGAGCCTTCAGTGGCGTGACCGCATGCACCATCAATGGTCAATCTTGTGCAGGTGCACCCTCTGACACCACCGCTCCCACGGTTTCTGCCACCGTCAGTCCAGCTTCCCTGACCGCTGCGGGTTCGGTGAAAGTGACTGCGAATGCCACGGACAACGTGGGCGTGACCAAAGTGGAATTCTACAAGGGAACGGCTCTGGTGGGCACCGACACCACCGCTCCTTACGAGTACAGTGAGTCCTTTTCCAGCAGTGCCCAGAATGGTTCTTACAGTTACACTGCAAAAGCCTTTGACGCTGCAGGAAACACCAAAACCAGCGCTGCTGTGACCGCCACAGTGAACATTCCCGGCTCTGGAGACACGACACCTCCAACAGCCAGCCTGACCGTTTCGCCAGCCAACCTGACCGCTTCTGGAAACATCAACTTGAGTGCGACGGCAACCGACAACGTGGGTGTCACCAAAGTGGAGTTTTACCGCAATGGAACCCTGATCAACACCGACACCACCGCCCCTTACACTTACGCTGATCCCTTCACCAGCGGTGCCCAGAACGGCAGTTACAGCTACACTGCCAAATCGTTTGATGCTGCCGGAAACAGCACCACCAGCACAGCAGTGGGTGCCACCGTCAACCTGCCTGCCCCCCCTCAACCCAACCGGATTTATGTGGGTTATGCCGGAAGCTGGAACACCAGCCTGAACGATCTGGTGCCAGCCAACATCCCGAGCTATTACACCCATGTCAACCTGTCTTTCGTGAAACCCCAACTGGCCTACAAAAAGGGCGATTATCTGGTCAACGGTTTCAGCGACACCAACACCGGCTTGCAATTCGTGGAAGGGGCTGCCGCCAACCCCTGGAGCCCGCCGGTCAAAATGACCCCCGAGCAGGCCAAAAAACTGATTGCCAACATCGATGCCCTGCAAGCCAGAGGCACCAAAGTGTACCTCTCGGTGGGCGGATGGACCTACTCCAACGAACAGCACGGTTGGGACAGCTTCAACCCCTCTGGATTGATCGATCTGGCCGAAGATCTGGGCGTGGATGGCGTGGACCTCGATTGGGAAGCCCCCACAGGTGCCTGCTCTGGAGATGCCACCAACTTCAGTTGCCCCGGGGACACCAAAGCCATCAACATCCTCAACAACACCTACAGCACCATCCAATCCAGAGGTCTGAAGTTCGGGATTTCCATTGCTGCATGGTCCACAGGGGCTTATTACGTGAAAGGCACCCAGTGGGAAGAAGGCAAAGTGCAGTGGGGTTCCCCTTATGGTGGCACCATGTACAACCTCGTCAAAAAAGAGGGCAGCAAACTCAGTCACATCAACCTGATGTCTTACGATGCAGGCACTTACTTTGACCCCAGAGAATCCTTTGAATCTTACCGTGCCATTTACAGTGGTCCCATTGCCATGGGTCTGGAACCTGCTCCTGAAGGTGCAGGAGGTGCAGTCCTCAAACTCAACAAAGAAGCTGGCGTGGATTACGGCCCCACATGGCGCAACTTCATGTACGACGGCCTGAACGACGCCAGCAAAGCCTACAACGTGGAAACCCTTGCCAATTACATCAAGGCCAATGGCAAACCCGGTGACGGCATGATGATCTGGCAAATCTGGAAAGAACGGGTTTACGCTCCAGCCCCCTCTGGTGCAGCAGGCGTGAATTCCACCGGGCAACTGGTGTGTCAGATCCTGCAGATCACCAGCAATTGCAGCCAGTCGGTGCCAAATTTGCCGAAGTTGTAAGCGGAGGCAGAAGTAGGGGCGAGGCACGCCTCGCCCCTACTTGAGCATTTCTGCTCGGTAAAAATGCCCATGACCCACCCATGCCTAACCGCTTTATCACCCCCCTTCCACAATTCCCTGCTAAGGTGAATCCCATGAAATGGTGGCGTTATGTGTTGTTGGTGATGTGCACCTTCACCTCTCTGGCCTTTGCTCAGGAAGAGGCCCCAGAGGGTGTGCTGGATCAGGAGACCCCCGAGAACATCGTGATTCCCGATTTGCCTCCGCTGCCTGCGGCCAATGTTCGGCAGGGAATCATGGGGGTGTGGGTTCGACCGTCACCGGCTCAAAATGTGGCAGCCCTGATGGCCGATTTGAAAAAAGAAGGCTACACCGATGTTTTCATCGAGACGTTTTACCACGGCATGACCATTTATCCGTCTGCAGTGGCCCCAATGCGTCCAGAGCTGACAGGCCGTGACCTGCTCAATGAGTTTGCAGAAGCGGCAGCTTTCTCCGGGTTGCGTTTGCATGCATGGCTGGAGGTGTTTTACTGGGCACCTCCGAAACAGTACGGCATCTCTGGAGGTCTGCTCGATGAGCATCCCGAATGGGAAACCCTGAGTGCCAGTGGGGTGCGCAGCAGAGACACGGGTTTGCACATGGGGTTTGCGGATCCTGCCCTCTTTGAGGTGCGTCAGGTGGTGTACAACCTCAGTGCCGAACTTGCTGAAAATTATCCAGAGGTGGGTCTGCATCTGGATTACCTGCGTTATCCCTCCAAAGACGATTTCGGTTATCACCCTCAGTCTGTGGCCACCTTTGAAAAGCAAACCGCTTCAAAAGCCAGTGTCACCAACATGAAGTGGTACAGTTTCCGTCAGGACGTGCTGGCACAGGCCGCCTCGGGCATGAGCAAAGCCTACCGTGAAGCCGGAGGCAAAGGACTGGTCACCGCTGCGGTGAACGCCTATTATCCCCTCTACAAACCCGAAACCCAGCAGGTCTGGACCCGCTGGAAAGGCATTGATGTGTTCATTCCCATGGCCTACAGCACCAATGTGTCGGCGCTCAAGGTGCTGGCTTACACCTTGCGCAGCCGCAGCCCGAGACCGCTCTGGATGGGTTTGCAGGTGGGACCCGGTTATCCCGGTCTGACCCACCAGATCAATGCCCTGAAACCGCAAGGGTTCAGCAATTACGTGGTCTTCGGACGCAAATGACAGTCCTTGCCCTTCAGGCGTGCTAATTTGGAAACCATGCGAGTTCTGGTTGGAAAAATTCAGGACCTGCCCGAGGGCACCCAGAAAAGTGTGCGGGTGGGACGTCAAAGTGTTCTGGTGGTCAACCACCAGAACCAATTTTATGCCTTGAGAAACATGTGCACCCATGAGAGTGTGGCTCTGGAAGGGGGCCGTCTTGAGGAGGGCCAGATCACCTGTGAGGCCCACGGTGCCCGCTTCGAACTGGCCACAGGCAAAGCCACCAAGATGCCTGCCGTGAAGGCCGTGCGCCTGTACAAAGCCATAGTGGATGGGGAAGACCTATACGTAGAGGAACTCTAACCCTGAACCTGTAAAAAACAGAGCAGCAAGCAAAAACCACCCAACCCCGGCAAAGTCCGGGTTTTTTGTTGCTGGATGTCAGAGTTTTTCAAGCAAGCCAGACAGGATGTGCCAGCTCAACATGAAAGACACCATCAAAACAGCAATGTAACCCATGATTTGAAAACGGTCTTTGTTGTGGCCTCTGGGCATTTGGGGCTCCTCCAAATCCCGATACGAACTTTCTTCATGTCAAGTTCCTGAGACCAGCATGACAGTGTGAAACACACAAAAAAACCTCCTGCGATCAAGCAGGAGGTTTAAGGCTTTGACGATCAGTAACGCTTGCGGTTCTGGTAAGGACGACGGCCACCTTCACGGTTGCCAGCGTACACGCCTTCGCGGTCGCTGCTTCCGCTGCCACCTTCACGGTTGCCACGGTATCCGCCGCGATCGCCACCACGGTCGTTGTTGCCACGGTATCCACCACGGTCATTGCCACGGTAACCGCCACCCTGACGGGGACCACGGTCTTCACGTTGAGGGGTTTCCAGCAGCTCTGGCAGTTCCTGGGTTTTCACCACTTGAACTTTTTCTTCCAGAGGGCTCAGGGCCAGCAGTTCTTCCACGCGGTCGGTGGGGATGTCTGCCACAGCGCCACCTTCAAAGAGGCGCACTTTTCCAAGGGAGCGGGACTCGATGTTCAGACCACGGGCAATCAGGGCCACAGCACGGGGAACCGTCATGCGGGGAGCACGGAGCGTGACGGTCACGAAGTCTTCTTCGCCACTCAACAGGCTGACGCTGCGGGGTGGCTCGGTGACTCCAGCAATGCGGGCCAGTGCTTTGGCGAGGGCTTCCACGCCGAACTCGGCCATCAGTTCTTCGGCCTGACCGAGGAACATTCCAGAGACTTCGGAAGGCACGTTTTTGACCATGTTGGCCACGTTGCGCATGTTGGAGGCGTACACTTCAGCAGGGGTGGGGGGCTCGATTTTTTCAAAGCGGGCTCCGGTGGCATTTTCAAGCTGACGGATGGCGTACTGCTCTTTGGGGGTGTACATCACGATGGCCACCCCGTTGCGTCCGGCGCGTCCGGTGCGTCCAGAGCGGTGCACGTAAGACTCGTGGTCCTGAGGAACGTGGTATTGCACCACAACGTCCACTTCAGGGATGTCGAGGCCACGGGCAGCCACGTCGGTGGCAACCAGCACGCGGGTGCGACCACTGCGGAAGGCAGCCAGAGCGCGTTCACGCTGGGCCTGTGCGAGGTCACCGTGCAGACCTTCGGCTTCGATGCCACGACCAATGAGTTCGAGGGCGAGTTCATCGGCTTCACGCTTGGTGCGGGTGAAGACAATGGCACGCTCAGGGTTGTACACGCTCAGCAGGTCCACGAGCACGCGGGTGCGACTGCGTCCCACTTTGACGGCAAGGTGCTTTACGGTCTGGGCTGCTTTGGGTGCGTCTTCACCGATCAAGTCCACGGTGATGGGGGCGCGCATGTAATTGCGGGCCAGACGAATCACCGAATCGGTCAAAGTGGCGCTGAACAGCAATGTCTGGCGCTCTTCGGGAGTGTGGCGCAGGATGTTTTCCACATCTTCTGCAAAGCCCACGTTGAGCATTTCGTCGGCTTCATCCAGCACAGCAAACTGCACTTCATCGAGCACCAGGGTTTTGCGGTCCAGGTGATCGATGATGCGTCCGGGGGTGCCCACCACGATGTCCACGCCACGTCCCAGAGCTTTCTCTTGCATGACGTAGCTGGATCCACCGTAAATGGTGGTGATGGAGAGCCCGGGGGCACTCTGGTTGAATTCTTCGGCGATTTGTTTGGCCAGTTCGCGGGTGGGTGCCAGCACCAGTGCGCGAGGTGCGCGACCGAATTCTTTGCTGGGCACAAGGCCTTCAATGATGGGCAACGCGAAGGCGAGCGTTTTGCCGGTGCCCGTCCGGGCGCGTCCAATCACATCTTTCCCGTTGAGGGTGTGTGGGAGGCTCTCGGCCTGGATGGGGCTGGGGGTAACGATTCCACGCGCGGCAAGACGAGAAACAACCTCAGCGTGGAGGTCAAAATCACTAAACTGCATTTGTAACCCTTTCTTGGGTAAGTGCTCCCCCAAGAAAGTCATGTCCAGAGGCGTCTTACCCATGGCCTGAAACTCCAGTAACTTTTCAAAAGTTACATATTCAAGCCAACCGTTCTATTTTACACTCTGGGCTTTGGCTTTGCAAGTGGACAAATGGTTCATGGCCCATTTCCCAATGGCATCGACCACCCCTTGCAGTTCGACGCCTGCGGGAGTCAGGCTGTAACTGGAGCGGGGCGGCATCATGGACAGCACTTCTTTCTTGACCAACCCCAACTCTTCGAGGCTTTCCAGACGGTGGGTCAGGGTGGCGGGGTTACAACCACCGACCGCTCTGGAAAGTTCATTGAAACCACACGGACCTTGCAGCAGGGTGCGGATGATGTGCAATGTCCACTTTTCCTGCAAGATCTGAATGGCGTGATGCACGGGGCAAAAACCATCTTCAGTCATGCATCCAGTATAGCGCAAAAAATCGAATGCAATATAAGTCACATAACAATTTAAAAAATATACTACTATCAATTCATGAGCGATATGCAAAACACCCTGACCAAAACCCTCCCCGTGAAAGAAGCCATCGAGACCCGTCACAGCATCCGCAAGTATGAACCCACCATGCCCAAAGAAGACTTGCTGGAAATTCTGCGTCTGGGCAGCCTGGCTCCCACTGCTTTCAATGCACAACCCGCCCGTTTTGTGGTGATTGAAAACCCCGAGCTCAAAGAAAAAGTCAAAGCCGCAGCTTATGGACAAACCCAAATCACCTCTGCTCCTTACACCATCGTGGTTTACAGCGACATGGAAGACGTGATGGCCACTGTAGAGGAGACCTCCCACCCCCTGTATGGCGATGAGGGCAAAACCCGTCAGCGTCAAACCTTCGAAGGTTCTTTTGGTGGTCTGTCTGTGGAGCAACGTGCTGTCTGGGCCAACACCCAGGCCAACATTGTGCTGGGCTTCTTGATGCTTTCTGCCAGAGGTCTGGGTTATGACACTGTGCCCATGCTGGGTTTCAACCCTGCACAAGTGAAAGAACTGCTTGGCCTTCCTGAGCATGTCCAGATTGCTGCCTTGCTCCCTGTGGGCAAAGCTGCCGAAGAAGGCAAATCTGCACACCGCCACACGGTTGAACGCATCACCCGCTTTGCTTGAACCACAGGATTCCAGTGCCCCCGCAAGGGGGCTTTTTTGATGTTTAGTGAGATGTGAAAGAGTGAGAAGTTTGTTTAGTTGAATAACGAAGATGCCATCGGCTTTGTGAAGTCAGATGTAAAGCGAAAATGGTGATTGAAACGCTCAATTGAGACCGCTTGACAAGACGTAAACAAAGTTGTATTTTACTAAACAAGACACGTAACAACAGGCCCACTCTTTCACTTTGCTTCGCCTGCACTGCCGATCCCTCTGACACTTTGCAGCAGTGAAAGACAGAGCACCCTTCTCCTTGCGCCCACCAAGGTGCTCTGTCTGCGTGCTCCACCTCCTCAACCCCTGAAGGAGGTGGCATTTTTGAACCTGGTTCCTTCTCTGGAGGTTGTGCAATGAATGTGAACGTCACCTGGAAACCCCTTGCTGCATTTGCCCTCACGCTCGCTCTGGCATCTTGTGCCCCCACAGCCACCCAGAGCACCTCCTCCAGTGTCCCTGCTCCCCAGCCTGCAGCAACACCTGCTCCAGCAGCAGAGCAACCTGTGGCTCAACCTGCACCTGCTCAGCCTGCAGCAACTGCCCCTGCCACTGGGTTTGCTGGCTTCTCCCTGCTCAATGTGGCCATGCGTTGGGAAGTTCCTGGCTGGTCTGAGATCTCAGGGACCATCACACAAGTGCCGTCTCTGACAGAAAGACCTGCCACAGCCAATTATCCCGGCAAAATGCAGGGCAATTTCTACAAACTGGCCTTCAACAGCAACAGCAAGCCAGATGCCAAAGTGGTCATGAGCACCATGAAAGATGCAGGTTGGAACTTCAGCAATGTGGGCGTGTTCAATGTGAAAGTTTACAACCCCACCAATCAGGACATGAAAATTGGTGTGGCCATCTCCACAGGCAACTGGCAATGGCACGAATCTGTGCAATATGACTTGAAAGCCAATTCATGGACGGACCTGCAAGTGGACCTCAATGCCTCCAACTTCAAAACCGAAGCTTCAGGCTGGAAAAACGAAGTGGCCCTAGCCAACCGTGGCTCTGCCAAGCAACTGAACCTGCTGATCTTTCCACAAGGCAAACTGGACAGTTACGTCCTGATCGGCGACGTTCAGACCGACAAAGAAGTCCAATAAAACCCCCAGAGGGCTCCCTTTCCTCTTCTCCTTTCCTGCAAAAACACCCGCGGCGGCACGCGGGTGTTTTTGTTGGGGTTCACTTGAGGGCTTTGAGCAGGTTGTCCCGGTTGTAACGCATCATGCCGTAGTAATCGCTGCTGAGTTTGCTTCCTTCTGGATCAAGCACAAACAATTTTGCTCCTGCACTCTCTGCAATGGTGCGTGCTGCGTTTTCTGGAAGTTGAGGCTCTGCAAACACCGCTTTGACTTTTTGCTGCCGGATCAGTTTCACCACTTCGGTCACATAGCGTGCACTGGGTTCTTTGCCGGGAAAAGGTTCAATGGCAGCAGCAACCTTCAGGCCATACGCTCTGGCATAGTAGTTGAAAGCCCCATGAAAAGTCACGATTTTCTGGCCTGCCACAGGTTTGAGGCTGGACTTCAGCTCTGCATGCAGCTTCAAAAGCTTCTGGTTTTCGGCTTTGGCTCTGGATTGGTAGTAATTGGCATTTGCTGGATCGGCTTTGGCAAGGTCTGCTCCAGCACGGGTGGCAGCCAGAGCCATGATGCTGGCATCCAGAAAGATGTGAGGGTCGGTTCCTTCGTGCCCGTGTCCTTCGTGTTCTTCTTCAGATTCTCCAGCATGTTCTTCAGCCACGATGGGTTTGAATTTGAGGACCTCTCCAAACTCCGTAACGGTGGCTTTGGTGCCACTGTTTTTGATGACCGGTTGCAACCATTCATCGAGCCCGAGGCCATTCATGAACACCACTTTGGCTCTGGACACGGTTTTCATGTCTGCAGGTGTGGGTTCAAAAATCTCTGGACTGGCTCCCACAGGAACCAGTCGGGTGACGGTGGCTTTGTCGCCTGCAATGTTTTTCACAATGCTGTAGTAAGGCTGGATGGTGACCACCACATTCATTTTGGCGTGGGCAGAGGTGCCCAGTGCAAGCATCAGGAACAGAAAACGCTTCATACCGATTAATGATACTCAATTATCAGTTATATGCATGAGAAACCTCTCGGGTGACGCCCGAGAGGTTCAATACTTTCCATTTGACTCTGCTGTTGCTGGTTCTGGTGTTACTGTGCAACCACACCAGAGATGCTGCGAATCCAGCTGGCATATTTGCCCACTCTGGTGTAAACCCCCTGACCCCGGCACTCGGTGGGACCATAACTGACGATGCCAAGGATGTAGTTCTTGCTGTTGTACCTGCGGGCCAGAGGACCACCACTGTCTCCATTGCAGGAATCTTTGCCCTGATAGTAAGGTCCACAGATGGTGTTGGCGGGTGTGCCACCACAAGGGGATCCATCTGGAGTGATGGGAATGGTCACTTCACGCAGTTGATTGGAAGAGGAGCCAAACTCAGTCAGGCCCCATCCTGAAACCGTGGCGGTTTGCCCGCTCTGGACCAGGGTGGAGTCCACAGTGCTGCTCGGAATGGCTCCAGGAGCCGCATTGGGGTGGGTGACATTGGCAGACAGTTTCAGCAGGGCAATGTCATACCCATAGCCCACATCTGAATAGCTGGGGTGGATGTAAATGTTGGAGACACTGAGGGTCTGTCCTTCTGTTGAACTGGACAGGTTGTACACCCCTGCACGGACTTTGAAGCTGCTGGCAGTGTAGCCTTCCACGCAGTGGGCCGCGGTCATCACCCAGTTGCTGGCAATCAGGCTGCCTCCACACCAATTGCGGGTCAGGGCATTGGAGCGTTGCACCGCGACCATGTAAGGACGGCTGCCCACAGCACTGATGGTGCCATAAACGATCTGTTCTGAAACTTCAGTGTTGCTGTTCTCTGGGGTCTGGACGGTGCCACAGGCGGTCAGGGCGACAGAAGCAAAGGTGAGGGCCAACAATGCACGCAATTTTTTCACAAACAACTCCTTAAGGCCATGCCCCGAAGGCGCAGGCTGTTTTTTTGAGTGAGTGCAATTTAACATTTTGTATACAGATTGCATACTCAGGCAAAGCATCTATCAAAGAATCGGGCAAACCCCGAGTTTGGCCTTAAAAATCCTGCCCATCATGTCACATTTTTGTAAAATGGCTGCCAGGCGCTGTGGCTCAGAAGGTGTGTCTGTGCATCCATCAGACATTGTTGGAATCATGATGGGAATTTGACCCTGACCATGGTGTGATGAACACATGACTGCTGTGATTGCTTACTTCCCTTCATGGAAATCCGGTGCATTCCCTGTTTCCCACATTCCTGCCACCATGCTCACCCATGTGTGTTATGCCTTTGCTGGGATTTCGCCAGAGGGCCTCTGCACCCTGCCAGATGAACACCTTGATTTAAAAGCAGAGACAGGTTTTCAAGTGGGCACAGGAGAAGGGGCATTGAAAGGCAATTTTGCGGCCTTCAGGCACCTCAAGGCCCAGCATCCCCATCTGAAACTGCTGGTGTCCATTGGGGGTTGGATGGGATCACAGCACTTCAGTCAGATGGCATGCACTGCCGAATCCAGAGCAAAGTTCATCGAATCGGCCATCAGTCAATTTTTGCTGGGATGCGTTGCCGATGTTTTTCCAGAACATGCAGCAGGCATTTTTGATGGTTTCGATCTGGACTGGGAATACCCCACACAGGGTGGCCCCGACCACAACCACCATCACCCTGAAGACGCCCACCATTTCACCCTCCTGATGCAAGAATTTCGGGCAGCTCTGGATTTGCTTGCTCAGGACACTGGCCAGACCTACGAATTGTCTGTTGCGGTTCCTGCCGCTCCAGAGCGTCTGATCCACGATTTTGACCTCAAAGGACTCTCTCTCGTCACAGACCGCATCCACCTGATGACCTATGACTTCACAGGTGAAGTTCAACCCTTGACCACCTTTCACAACAATTTGTTCGCTGTGCAAAATGCACCCCTTGAAACCCAGTACAGTGCCCACCAGACGGTTCAAACAGCCATCCATCTGGGTGTGCCACCAGAGAAACTGGTGCTCGGGATTCCCTTTTATGGCCGGATGTGGAAAAACCTCCCATCACAAAACACCGGGCTGTTCCAAAAACACTCTGGGGAGTGTTTTGATGGAGATTTGGATTACAGGCTGCTGGTGCAAGAATTTCTGGATTCCAACCAGAGGTTTGCACCTTACTATCATCTGGAAGCGGAAGTCCCTTATCTTTTTGATGCCCAGCAGGGAACATTCATCACCTTCGAAAATCCACGTTCCATCAAAGCCAAAATCAGATACATGCAGTTGCGCAACCTGCAGGGAATCATGTTCTGGGAACTGACCCACGACAATGGTGAATTGCTTCAAACCATCCACCAGACCTTGAACCCTTAACGCTTGGTAAACACTCCCTAAAATTCAAATAAATGGCGGTCTAATGGATGGTCAGCAGAAATGGGGCAGACTGTAGCCAGAAGGTTTGTGCCTGTTGACATGGCAGGCGAACCAGACGTGTTTTTGATTTCTGATCTCCCCGGAGGACCACATGAAAAAATGGCTTTTACCTGTTGCCCTTGGAACCGTCACCCTCTCTGCCTGCAGTGTGGCTTTTGTTCTGAGCCTCACCAGCACCATGCAGATCCGCACCGAATACCGCACTGCTGGAGGGACTTTTGTGGGTTGTGACCGTGTGACCAACCTCAACGGCACGGAATCCTCCACCACCCTGGTTGCCCTGAAATTCAACACCAACGCTGACCTTGATGCTCTGGAGTTGGGCCTCTACAGTGAAACCAGACAAAAAGTGGACGACAAGTTCAGAACCTCTGTGCCTGCCAGCTCATTGTCCAGTGATGCCACTTCTTATTCGTTTGTTTTCCGTGCAGACAGCCAGACCAACCCTTTGCCTGCTTCGGTGGACAAGCAAGCCATTGTGGTTGTTCCCAAGGGAGAGGACAAGGTCAAAACTGTCACGGTTTCCAACAAGGTGGGTGACTTCCGAGGCTGGGTGCGTGCCACCGCCGACAATGTCACTGCAACGTTCACTTCTGGAGCAAAAGTGCCTGTTTACCAGAGCTGCACGGTCACCCAGATCACCAACGAAAACATTGCTTTCTGAGTCATCTGAAGATTCAACTGAAACAAGGAGAGAAAATTTCCTCTCCTTGTTTTCTTTTTGACATCTTGTTTTGATGTTACAGTGCAGAGCTTTTGGCCCCAGAGCCCGCCCCTTCTTTGAAGGGAGAATATTCGTTGTTGAGCATCTTCAGAACAATTTCCATTTGTTTCAGGCCTTGCTGGTACAGCAGGTCTTTTTTGGACCGTTGAAACAACATGGTCAGGGGAGGACCATTCAGGTTCCATTCTTGCCTGAAATGCACTTTGTCGCCTTGCTGGTGAAGGTCACGGGTGATGGTGAGTTCCACCCCTTTGCTGTATTGCACAGACAACACATAGCTCTCCAGCATCACACATTTGATGATGGTGAATGCTCTGGTGGAACCGTCTTTGTATTTGAAAGTTCCGGTTGCGCCCTGTTTGAATGCCCCTGAAAGCTCTGCAGAATCCAGTTCAATGTCCCAGGTGGGCCAATGTTTGGGCTGCGTCCACAGTTGCCAGAGGGTTTCTTTGGAAGCAACGGTTTCTGTGTCGAAGGTGCAGATGTGCATGGGTTGATCCCTCCCGAGGAGAATGGTTGAAGACGCAAAGGGTACGGAATGCCTGTGTCGTTTTTCGATGCAGACACACCACAACATTTGTGATGGGGTCCCACCAAAAGCAAAATGTGCGGAGCACATGGGAAAGAAAGCCCTGATGCACCCGCACAGGAACGTTTGGATTTGCTTCCAATTTACTCTGAAAGTGGCATCTGTTGCAAAAGAAAAGCACAGGGATGAACCCTGTGCTTTGTATTGGGGTTTTCACTTACCCCTGATCACCAGAGGCAAAGTGAAAACAATTCAGCTGCTTTTATTTGTTCAGAACCTGTTTGACAAGGTCAATGATCTGGGGCATGGTGTCTGCCACAGGCACGTTGGCATCTGCAAAGGCAGCCAGTTTGGACTCGGGGGTGCCCACGTTGCCCATGATGATGGCGCCTGCGTGACCCATGCGCTTGCCTTTGGGGGCACTGCGACCACTGATGAAAGCCACCACGGGCTTTTTCATGTGGTTTTTGATGTATTCGGCAGCGGCTTCTTCGTCTGCGCCACCGATTTCACCGATGACCACAATGGCGTCGGTCTCGGGGTCGGCTTCGAAGAGGGGAAGCACGTCAGCGAAGGTGGTGCCGATGATGGGGTCTCCGCCGATGCCCACCGTGGTGCTGGTTCCCAGCCCGGCATCACCGAGCAGCTTGGCGGCTTCGTAGGTGAGGGTGCCAGAGCGCGAAATCAGACCGATGCGGCCTTTTTCGCTGTAAATTTTGTTGGGCATGATGCCAATTTTGCTGAGGCCACTGGACACCAGACCGGGGCAGTTGCCACCGATCAGACGGATGCCTTTGCCACCTTCGGCAAGGCTGGCAGCGTTCAGTTGCTTGACTTCCTGCACAGCACGCATCATGTCGATGGTGGGCACACCCTCGGTGATCAGGACGATCAGGGGCACGCCAGCGTGGGCAGATTCCAGCACGGCATCTGCAGCACCAGCGGGGGGCACGAAGATGATGGCGCAGTCAATCTGGTGGTTGGCCTGTGCATCTTTGACGCTGTTGTAAACAGGCAGACCTTCGTGGGTCAGGCCACCTTTGCCGGGGGTGACACCAGCCACCACTTGGGTGCCGAATTCACGCATGGCTTTGGTGTGGTTGGCCCCTTCGCGTCCGGTCATGCCCACCACGAGCACTTGGGTGTTTTGATCGATCAGGATACTCATTTGTTGGCCTCCTGAGCAGCAGCTTCTGCGGCCTGGAACATGTCAGGGTACATCTGGATCAGGTCGCTGTTGACTTCGGCCAGAAGGGCCTTGGCTTCTTCTTCAGCGGTACCGGCAATGCGCATGCGCACGGGTTTGGTCAGGATCCCGTCTTTCAGGGCCTGAATCACACCTTTGGCCACTTCATCGGCGCGGGTGATGCCCCCGAAGATGTTGATGAAGATGGCTTTCACATCGCTGTCCTTGGACACCAGTTTGATGGCGTTGTACACGATGTCGGCGCGGGCGCCACCACCAATGTCAAGGAAGTTGGCAGGCTTGGCTCCGGCGCGATTCACCACGTCCAGAGAGGTCATCACGATGCCTGCTCCGTTGCCCAGCACGCCCACGTTGCCTTCCAGTTTCACGTAAGCGAAACCGTAGTTGCTGGCTTCGATTTCCAGAGGGTGCTCGGCTTCCAGTTCGCGCCAGTCGGCGAGGTCTTTGTGGCGGTACATGGCGTTGTCGTCCACATCGAATTTGGTGTCGAGGGCCAGAGGAACGCCGTCTTCACCAACGAACAGGGGGTTGATTTCCACGAGGTTGGCGTCCAGTTCGAAGGCAGCCTTGCTCATTTTCACCATCATGTCGGCCAGTTTGTTCAGGTTGCCCTGAAAGCCAGCCTTGAGGGCGATTTCGCGGGCCTCGTAAGGACGCAGTCCGGCCACGGGGTCCACGCGGTGCTTGATGATGGCCTCGGGTTTTTCCACGGCCAGTTCTTCAATTTCCATTCCACCTTCGGCGCAGGCCATCAGGGTGTAGGATTGCACGTTGCGGTCCACAATCATGCCGACGTAGTATTCTTTGCCCTTGTCGATGTCCACGGCTTTGGTGACCAGCACTTTTTTCACGGTCAGGCCTTTGATGTCCATGCCGAGAATTTTCTGGCCGTTTTCGTAAGCCTTGTCCGGGGTGGGGCTGAATTTCACGCCACCGGCCTTGCCACGTCCGCCGACGTGGACCTGGGCCTTGACGACCACAGACTGACCGTATTCCTGTGCAATCTGGCGAACTTCGTCAGGGGTGTAGGCGACTTTGCCGTCCTGCACGTTGACGCCGAAACGCCGCAGCAGTTCTTTACCTTGGTATTCGTGGAGTTTCAAAACGTTCCTCCTTAAGGGTTTTTTGACCCTTGTGCGCTTGTTCCATCCCGGAGTATACCCCGAAAGTTCAGGCCCCTCTGCAATCGTTACTCGGGTTGTGACAGTCTGGGTGTATACTTCCACGCCACACGCCGATCTTGCTGTCACCGCAACAGGACAATGTTGCTTGTGGTTTACGTGCAAACTGAACCAAAGATCTGCACAAGTGAACCAGAGGTAAACCACATGACAGGAAGGGGTTGTTTGTCCCTCATCTCAGGATGCCTTTGGCTTTCGCAGCCTGAATCCAGCCCGGAAATTCATTCAGCATGCGTTCAAAAAGCTGGTCATCGGAAATCAGGCGCAGGTCATCCACGGCAAAGAAATCGGCATTGTCAATCACCCGACCCGAGAGGTCATCCAGCTTTTCCAGCACCCCATAGCCCCTTCCAGCCACCCCCACAAACTGCCAGAAAATCGGTAAATTTGAGGCGTCACGGAGCAGTCTGGAAATCTCCTCGGCTTTGTAGATGCCTCCATCGGTGATGAAAACCACCAGCACCGGAAGTTGCGAGTTGCGGTGTTTGTCGATCAAGGCACGCATGATCGGCGGCTCATTGTTGCCCACCCCGAGCCCTTTGAAAATCTCCAGAAACTGCCCTCTGACGTGGTTTTTCACGTAGTTATGAATGTTGTCCAGGGTGACATCCGGGGTGGCTTTGCAGCGGTCTGCGTAAAACCAGCTTTCCAGAGCCCCATCATCATCGAGGCGCATGGCCACCACGCCCACCCGGTCCACCACCGCTTGCACGGTGCCGTTCATGTAACTTGAGGTCATGCTCCCAGAGGCGTCCATCACCATCACCACTTTGGCCACCACGTCCTGAAGCTGTTTTTTCTCCAGGACCACATTGACTTTTTTGACCAGACTGACCAGAGCTGGGGCTTTTTCCTGCACTTTTTTCTCCAAGAGGACCCCTTTGTTCAGGTTCACTGTGGGTTGAGCGGGTGTGGGTTGTGCAGGTGTGGGAAGCGGTGGGGGAGACTGGGGGGTTGCATCGGACTCTTCACCGCCATAATTTTTGAGCAGGGCACTGAGGCCTCCTGCAAAGCCCTGACCCAGAGCCAGCAGACGCCAGACGTCTTTCAGGTAGATTTCGGCCACAATGATGGCTTTTTCCTGTGTGAACCCCTGAGGACCAAAAGCAAAACGGGCTTTTTCCTGTCCATTTTCCAGAATGCGGAAATGTCCACTCTGGATGTGCGACATGGTGCCTGAGCCGTCAATGGTCACAGCAAAAACCAGCTTTTTGATGGATGCAGGCAAGCGGGACAGTTCAATCTGAAACTGCTCCAGATCCCCTCCCAGAGCACCCAACTGTTTGATGGCCCCCTCTGGAGAGCTTTTCTGATTGAAGAACACAAAATAACGGTCATCGGAAAGCTGGTCCTCGTGGTCCACTCCAAAACACGACACATCAAAAACCAGTCCTGTTCCCTGAATGTGAATGCCAATGGTGAGGCTCTGGCCGGAAACGATTTGAGGCAAGGGCATCCTCTGCCCCTGTGTGAGTTGAGTCATGGGTCCTCCTGTCTGTACTGTACGGTGCTTGCAGATGAAATGGTTGCAAGGTTTCATCCGCCATTTGTTCCAGAACCCCTGAATGTTGTGCGGATTTGCTGCACCACAGGCTTCCAGTACCATGAAAGCATGCGAACACTGCTCCAACTCACCGATCTGCATTTTGAAACCGAAAGGAAGCTGTTGTTCGATGTGCCAGCCCTCAGTGTGTCCTCGGGAGACAAAATTGCCCTGATGGGACAGAACGGCTCAGGGAAGACCACCCTTTTTAACTTGCTCACCGGACGCCTCAAAGCCCAGAGTGGCATCCTGTGGAAAGCCGAAGATCTGAAAATCAGCCTGCTGGAACAGAACCCCACCCTGCCAGAGCACCTGACCGTGATGGAAGCTGTGCGGGCTTTCAATCCCCATCTGGTGCAGGAACAAGAGTTGCGTGAACTGGAAATCCAGATGGGAGAGCGCCCAGAGTTGCTCGCCCAGTGGGACGACCTCCACCAGCAATACGAACGGGAAGGCGGTTACACCTACGAGCACCGGGCCAAAAGCATCCTGTTTGTGCTGGGATTGGACGGCAAACTGGACCAGTTGCTGGGAACCCTCTCTGGCGGCGAAAAGACCCGTTTTGCTCTGGCCCTGACTTTGCTGGACACTGCTGATTTGCTGCTTCTGGATGAGCCGACCAACCATCTGGACATCCGCATGCGGGAATGGCTGGAAAACCGCATCAAACGCAGCAAGCAGGCGGTGATCGTGGTGTCCCACGACCGGACCTTGCTGGATCAGGTGGCCCAGAAAAGCTGGTACATCGATCAGCAAACCCTCACGGTTTACCCCGGAGGGTTCAGCAAAACCCGCATGGAACGGGCCATTCAGCGCAAAACCCTTCAACGTCTTCACCAGCAAGCCCTGCATGAACGTTTGCGCCTGACCGAGGTGGCCGATCAGCAAAGCCTCTGGGGAGCCAAACCCCGACCCATCCGCAGCCGTGCAGAGCACATCGAGCAAACGGAAGCCCCTCAAAAAGAACGCGAAATCCAGATGTTTTTCAGCAGTTCAGACACCAGAGCCCCCATGCTCCTGTGGGGTCGCAACCTGACCATGCGGTACGGAGATTGTGAGGTGATCCGACAAGCTGACCTGAAAGTGCGCAAAGGGGACCGCATCATGCTGATTGCCCCCAACGGTTCAGGCAAAACCACCCTGATGGAGATGCTGCTTGGGAAGCGGTATTCCACCGATCCACAAGCCGAGGTGCGCTACTACACCACCCGATTCAATTATCTGGATCAGGAGCACCACGGCCTTTCGGAAACCGAAACCCTCAAAGAACAATTCACGCAGGTTTACCCAGAGCGCACTGCACGCACTTTGCTGGGACAATACGCTCTGGGTTGGGCATGGGAGAAAACCCCTGCTGAACTCTCTGGTGGAGAAAGGGTCCGGGCCGGGCTGGCCCTGATTGCCCACTCCAAAGCAGATTTGCTGTTTCTGGATGAGCCCACCAACCATCTGGACATCGAGACCTTGGAATCTCTGGAAAGGGCACTGAACGGTTTTCAGGGGGCATGCATCATCGTCACGCACGACCGGATGTTTGCACGCAATGTGGGCACCCGGTTCTGGACGCTGGAAGATGGGGTGCTCAAGGAATACAGCACCCTCACACGGACCGAAGCACTTGATCCCTTCCGTGAACTGGCTGGAGATCCACCCCCTCCGCCCCCTCCACCTTCATTGTCTGAGCGCATTGACAAAGCCGAAGACCGCATTCAGGACATTCAAAAAACCCTGTTCACCGAACTCACCCGTTTGTCCCAGCGTGAAGAGGGAAGGCTGCGCTCAGAGCAACACCACCTGCAACAACTGCTCTATGAAATGTATGCCGAAAAACACGCCAGACCCCAGTACGACCACCTGATTCGAGATTCGGGATTGAAGATCATCTCTGACCAGCATGAGACAGGCATCACCTTCACCGCTTTGAATGCCCCAGAGTGTCCGGCTCTGGTTTTTCAGGATGGGCATCTCAAGTTCACAGCAGACACCATGGAAAAGTGGTACCAGAGGGCTCTGGTCAGGGCAGCTCTGGTGCTTTTGTTTGAACGGTACCGGGTGACAAGGGTTGAGTTTGCAGTAGGTCAGGCTTACACGCGTAAGGATTATTTGCTGGACAATTACGTGAAGCGGATCACTGACCAAATGCAGTGATCACCAGTCTTCTGGACCCTCCACGGTCCCGATGCTCTCCAAGGTAAATGCCCTGCCACGTTCCAAGGGCCAGCTTTCCTTGCTGGATCGGAATGGAAAGGCTGACCCCGAGCTGGCTGCTTTTGATGTGGGCAGGCATGTCGTCTGGGCCTTCATAATCATGCTCAAAATAAGGGGTGCTGTCTGGGACAACATGGTTGAAGTAACGTTCAAAATCGCGGCGCACATCTGGAGATGCATTCTCATTGAGGGTCAGGCTGGCAGAGGTGTGCTGGATGAACACATTCAGCATGCCCATTTGAATTTGACGGATCTCTGGGAGGGCCTGAACCACATCAGGGGTGATCAGGTGAAAGCCTCTGGGCTTGGCGGGCAGGGTGAGGTTGCGCTGAAACCACAACATGATTCGCAGTATAAAGGTGAATTTATGGGGCATCCACACAAGGTCCAGATGGGGTTTGACGTCTGGGCAGGCCCTTGAAAGTGGCTATGGATGGGATTTGCCTCTGCGCAGCTTGCATTTCTGCATTTTTCAGAATTCCTTTGCTATACTACCTAGCGTGACTGAAGAACTCATGACTGGTCGTTTTCACGGCGCCGCAGGATATGACGTGCGCTGTGCCCTGGACGGTGACTTTATTAAGGGTCGCGTCGGTGGGAAACTCGCAGGTAAAAGCTTTAACCTTGAGATCACTGAAACAGGCGTGCAGGGAACTGCCGCTGGATTGAACGTCGAAGTTCACCTTCAAGACGGTGCACTGGTGGGCAGCATCGGTGATCAAGAACTCACTTTGCGTGGTGTAGACCGCGTGACTGGACGCCTTGGTGGCCCCATTGTCGGTTGGGATGTTGCAGCCCAGCAAAACGGCAAGAAGCTGATTGGTCGTCTGGGTGGAACCGTGATCGGTAAAGATTTCGAGTTCAACCTGGGCGAAGCACCCGGCTGGATTGGGGTGCTGGTGGCTCTGGTGGCCTTCTACGTGTTCGAGCAAGTGGCCTGAGAAGCCCCCACCGCTTCTCTCTTTCTGAAAAATGTCGGGACTTTCCGGCATTTTTTCTTTGGTGGGTGGGAACGTCAAATGGATGACATCCAACACCTTCCACAAACCCTACACTGTAAAATGTTGGCTTTCAGGACGTGAACCATCCGTTCCTTGCCCGGCTTTTTCCTGCCTCAAAATTAGATCTAAGATTCAGCTCTATGCAGGAATGGCCTCGGGCAGTTAAAGTATATTTGTCTCTGAAGTGGTTTACTTGCTCACCAAGTACACTACTGGCGAAGAAAGGGGTCAATGCATCATGGCAGATGTTAACAATGCGCGAGCTGCCCTCAATCCTGACCAGCTTGCGAAACTCAACTCCGTGGAATTGCAGGAATGGCTCGACTCTCTGGCTTATGTGCTGGGCAGTGCGGGCAACGAACGCGTTCAGGAGATTCTGGAAGAACTCAAACAATACGCTTACTTCCACGGGGTGAAGATCCACCACAAGCAAAACACCCCTTACATCAACACCATCCCTGCCCACCGTGAACCCGAGTTCCCTGGTGACGCCGAGATGGAACGCCGGATCATGAACATCAACCGCTGGAACAGCGTGGCCATGGTGATCCGTGCCAACAAAAAGAGCGATGGCATTGGGGGACACCTGTCCACCTATGCTTCTGCCGCAGAACTGCTCGAAGTGGGCTACAACCACTTCTTCCGTGGACATGGCGCAGGTGTGGACCGTGACCTGATTTTCTTTCAGGGCCACTCCAGCCCCGGCATGTATGCCCGCAGCTTTCTGGAAGGCCGCTTCAATGAGAAGCAGCTCGACCTGTTCCGCCGTGAACTGCAAGACGAGCCCGGCCTCTCCAGTTACCCCCACCCCTGGTTGATGCCCGAGTACTGGGAATTCCCCACCGTCAGCATGGGTCTGGGTCCCTTGCAGGCCATCTATCAGGCCCGCTTCATGAAATACCTTGAGAACCGCAGCCTGAAGGAAAAAGGCAAAGGCAAAGTCTGGGCTTTCCTTGGCGACGGTGAAATGGACGAACCCCAATCCATCGGGGCCATTCGTTTTGCTGCCTATGAGAACCTCGACAACCTGGTGTTTGTGTTGAACGCCAACCTCCAGCGTCTGGACGGTCCAGTGCGTGCCAACTCCAAAGTGATTCAGGAGTTCGAAGCCCTGTTCCGTGGAGCAGGCTGGAACGTCATCAAGGTGATCTGGGACAGCAACTGGGACAAACTCCTCCAGAAAGACAAAACCGGTGCTCTGGTGCGCCGTTTCGAGCAACTGGTGGACGGCGAATCCCAGCGTTACGCTGCCTTTGGTGGCAAGGAGTTGCGTGAACGCTTCTTCAACACCCCTGAGCTGCAAGCCCTGATCGAAGGCATGACCGATGCCGACCTTGACCGCCTGAACCGCGGTGGTCACGACTTCAAAAAAGTCTACACCGCTTACAAGGCCGCCACCGAGCACAAAGGCAGCCCCAGCATCATCATTGCCCGCACCATCAAAGGGTACGGTCTGGGAGACAGTGCACAGGCCAGAAACGTGGCCCACCAGGTCAAGAAGCTCGACAAAAAGAGCCTGCTCGGTCTGCGTGACTTCCTCGGCCTTCCCCTGACCGACGAGCAGGTGGAAAACCTTGAGTACTACAACCCCGGCCCCGATTCCCCCGAGGTCAAGTACGCTCTGGAGCGCCGCAAAGCTCTGGGTGGCCTGATTCCTCGCCGTGAAGTGAAAGCTGCACCCCTCAACACCCCCAGCTTTGACTTCTTCAACGAGTTCTATGCAGGTTCAGGTGGCCGTGAAGTGTCCACCACCATGGCTTTTGTGCAGGTTCTCAGCAAACTGATCCGCGACAAAGAAGTGGGTCAACTGGTCATCCCCATCATCCCTGACGAAGCCCGCACCTTCGGCATGGACGCTCTGGTGCCCAGAATCGGCATTTACAGCCCCAGAGGCCAGATGTACACCCCCGTGGACGCTGGCACCCTGATGGCCTACAAAGAGTCCGAAACCGGCCACATGCTGGAAGAAGGCATCACCGAAGACGGAGCCATGGCCAGCTTCATTGCGGCAGGCACCTCTTACGCCAACTTTGGTGTGCCCACCATTCCGTTCTATGTGTACTACTCCATGTTCGGCATGCAACGCATCGGGGATCTGGTGTGGGCTGCCGGAGACCTGCGCTGCAAAGGCTTCATGATCGGGGCCACCGCGGGCCGCACCACCCTGAACGGGGAAGGCCTGCAACACGAAGACGGCAACAGCCTCCTGCAAGCCTACGTGGTGCCCAACCTGAAGGTCTACGATCCTGCTTTCGCTTTCGAGATTGCAGTGATCATCGAAGATGGCCTCAAGCGCATGTACCACGACATGGAAGACATCTTCTACTACATCACTGTAGAGAACGAGAACTACGTGCAAGCCCCCCTGCCCGAGTACCTCCCCAGAGAAACCGTGTTCGAGCACATCATCAAAGGGATGTACCTGTTCAAGAAGAGCGGTCTGGAAGAAGCCAAACTGCAAGCGCAGATTCTGGCCTCTGGTCCTGCCATTCTGGCCGCTCAGGAAGCCCAAGAGATGCTCAAGGGTTACGGTGTGGACGCTTCCATCTGGTCTGTCACCAGCTACAAAGAACTCCACCAGGACGCTCTGGCTGTGCAGCGCCACAATATGCTGCACCCCACCCAGGAGCCCCAGAAGTCCTTTGTTCAGCAGCAACTGGAGAGCGCTCCCGGCGTGATCGTCAGTGTCTCTGACTACGTGAAGCTCACCGCCGATGGTCTGAACGGACACCTCGACCGCAAAGTCTGGACCCTCGGGACCGATGGTTTCGGACGCAGCGAGAGCCGTGAAGCCCTGCGCGACTTCTTCGAAGTGGATGCCAAGCACATTGTGGTGCAAACCCTCTATGCCCTGTGCACCGAAGGCAAAGTCAAACCCGAGGTGGTCGAAAAAGCCATCAAGGACTTTGGCATCAACCCTGACCGTGCCAACCCTGTGACCCGATAACCTACACCGCACCCACCCGAGACAATTTGAAAAGCTCGGGTGGGTTCATGCAGTACAGTGGAAAAGGTTCGACTATTCTGTTCCTGTTGAAAGGAGACATGCGTGGCTACTGAAGTGAAACTCCCCGAGGTGGGCGACAACATTGCGTCTGCTGCCGTGGTCAACGTGCTGGTGAAAGTGGGCGACACCGTCAAAGCCAACCAGCCGATCATTGAAATTGAAACCGACAAAGCTGTTGTAGAGGTCCCCTCTGACAGCGACGGTACCGTCAAAGAAATCAAAGTCAAAACCGGCGACAACGTGCCAGTTGGAGGCGTGATTCTGGTGCTGGAAGGGGAGGGGGCCTCCGGTGTGGTTGCTCCTGCCACCCAGACCGACCAGACCGCCTCCACTTCTCCTGTGGCAGAGCCTGAAGGCACTCTGGTTCCCCAACCTGCTGCCTCTGGTGGTGCCTCCACCGAAGTGAAGCTTCCCGAAGTCGGTGACAACATCGCTTCTGCCACCGTGGTCAATGTGCTGGTGAAAGCCGGAGACACCATCTCCAAAGACCAGCCCATCGTGGAAATCGAAACCGACAAAGCCGTCGTTGAAGTGCCTTCAGAAGCTGCTGGAACCGTCAAAGAAGTGCGTGTCAAAGCAGGCGACAGTGTGCCTGTGGGTGGCGTGCTCTTGGTGCTGGAAGGTGGCGCAAGCGCTCCTGCTGCTCCTCAGGCTGCACCCAAAGCTGAAGCCCCCAAGGCCCAGCCTCAGCCTGCCAATCAGGGTTCTCCTGCACAGGCTCCCGGCAACCAGATTGCCCAGAATGAAGGTCCCAAAGCTGCACCTGCTCTGGTGGCCATGGATGGTCGTCAGGTCGCCCACGCTGCCCCCAGCGTGCGCCGTCTGGCCCGCGAACTGAACGTGGACATCAACACCGTGGCTGGCACTGGCATTGCCGGACGCATCTCTGAAGAAGACGTGCGCCGCACTGCCGGAACCCCCACCGTCACCGCTCCTGCTGCCGCTGCACAGGTGGCTGCTGTGGCTGCTCCAGCTGTACAGGCCCAGCCCCTCCCCGACTTCAGCAAGTGGGGCAACATCCGCAAGGAAGACTTCAATGGGGTGCGCAAAGCCACCGTTCGCAGCATGGCCAACGCATGGGCATCTGTGCCCATGGTGACCCACTTCGACAAAGCCGACATCACCGTGATGGAACAGGTCCGCAAGTCCTTCGGGGCCAGAGTGGAAAAAGCCGGTGGCAAGCTGACCATGACCGCCATCCTGATGAAAGTGGTCGCCAACGCCCTGCGCAAATTCCCCAAATTTGCTGCTGCCATCGACGTGGCCAACGGACAGGTCATCTACCGCGATTACATCAACCTCGGAATCGCTGTGGACACCCCCTCGGGCCTGCTGGTGCCGGTCATCAAAGACGTGGACCGCAAGTCCATCACCGAAATCAGCATCGAGTTGGGTGAAATTGCAGGCAAAGCCCGCGACCGCAAACTCAAACCCGATGAAATGGCTGGAGGCGTCTTCAACATCTCCAACCTGGGTGGTATTGGTGGTTATGGTTTTACCCCCATCGTCAACCCACCAGATGTGGCGATCCTCGGGGTCAGCCGTTCCAGCTTTGAACCCGTCTGGAACAAAGACAAAGGCGAATTCGAGCCTCGCTTCCTGATGCCCCTCAGCCTCAGCTACGACCACCGTCTGATTGACGGGGCCGATGCTGCCCGCTTTGTGCGTTACATCTGCGAGTCTCTGGAAGATCCCTTCCTGATCAGCCTGTAAACCCCCTGCTTCTCACTGCGTTCGAAGCTGTCCCCCTCATTGAGGAGGACAGCTTGTTTTAATGCGTTTGACAGTGAGATAGGAGGGTTCTTCTGAACCCTCCTATCTCAAAAAACCTCTACCAGAGAGAAAGCCTCTTATGCTTCTGTCAAATGCTATAGAGCGTCAGCGAAAGGCAGGGGAATCTTGGCACTTCGGGCAGGTGCCGTACAGGGTCAGTTCATGCGCCTCTACGGAATAACCGCCGGGAAGCAGAGTTCCTGTGGGAATGTTGAGGGGGCACATGTCCAGATCCACCACTTCTCCGCATTTCAGGCACTGAAAATGGTGGTGGTGCCCGAGGTTGGCCTTCTCAAAACGGTTTTCTCCGCTCGGGAGGATCACGGTTTTGATCTGGTGGTCGTCTTGGAGCATTCTCAGGGTGCGGTACACCGTGGCAATGCCAAGTTTGGGCAGGCTTTGTTGGGCCTGATCGAGAATTTCCTGCACGCTTAAGGGGCCTCTGGCGGCCTCAATGACGTGCAGGATGGTGTCTCTTTGTTTAGTGTTTCTTCTGGGACTGGTCATTGGTGGGTTTTTTGGTGCGTTCCAGCAACTGGTCGGCAAGTTCTTCCAGTTTAGGGGCCAGCACCTTTTCCTGCAACACTTTGAGGACCAAGCCGCCCACTGCGGTCAGGATCACGCCACTGAGGGCACCTTTGCTGGCAGCGGCTTCCTTGGCCTGCTCAACATTTTTTCCGCCAGCCACCTTGACGATTTTGGTTTTTTTGGTGCTGCGTCCAATCAGGACACCCAGCAACAAACCTGCGCCCACAGCCACCCCAATTTTTTTGAGGGGATCCTGTTGCAATTTGACGTGCAGGCTGGTGCTTTCTTGCAGGGTGTTGAGGCTTTCTTCGAGGTGGCGTTTGGCTTCATCAGACTGGGTCATCGTTGTCGGTGCCTCCAATTTTTTTCAATGCGAACATCACCATGCCTCCGGTCAAAAGCAAAGACAGCAAGAACATGACCAGAGACGCCCCCCATGAAGGGAGCCACAGGGACAGCAGTTGGTAAAGGGCCATCAGCAGGAAAATCACTGCTGCCAGCAATGGGAACAGGGCAGCCAGCATGATCAGCACGCCCAGACCCTTCTGTTTGATTTGTGCGCCAATATTCTGGAACACTTCAGCGATCTCGGCTTTCACCACGCGGATGAAGGCGTTGATCACATCCATAAAAGCGTTCCCAATGGGTTTCCTCTCGTTCATCGCCTTAATCCTAACAGATCATGAGACCTGCAGTTGTGTGTTTTACACTGCATGTTGGCTTCAGGGCAATGTAATCTTGCCCTCAGTGCTTTCTCACGATGGCAGGCTGGTTTACGGTGTCATTGAGAGCCTGTGGGCACAATGGGGCATGTCTTCTTCATTGACCCTTGCCCAGAGCAGCAACAAACTTCTGCTGACCGCTCTGGGCTACGACCTCTGGCGCAGACGCTCCATTTCTTTGATGACGGGTGAGGATTTTCCTCTGGAGCGCGAATTCAGGCAATTTCTGGACTGGGTTGGCCCGGTGTCCGGTCGAAACTGGCTGGATGTGGGCACCAGTACGGGCAATTATGCCCGCGTGTTGGTGCAGGAAGGGGCCACCGTCACGGCTCTGGACCTTTCGGAGGTGTTTCTGAAACACTTGCCCCGCCATCCCCGTTTGCACCGCAAATGTGGCATCATGGAGGAGACGCTGTTTCAACCTGTTTCATTTGATGGTGTGGTGATTGCTGGAACCCTCAACGAGACGTCTTCGTGGCAAGACATGCTTACCCAATCTGCCCGGGCGCTTCGCGAGAACGGTTTGCTTTACTTGATGTATCTGATGCCTGCACAGACCTTTGCAGGCAAGGGACTTCAGTCCTTTTTGGGCGCCGGTGGCATCAAGTTCTTGGCCGCAGACACTGTCAGAAAGTATCTGCAATTACAGGATTTTGCTCTGGTTCAGGAAAATCACCGTGGTATTGTGGGTTTTGAATTGTACATCAAAAAGTCTGGAATGTAGTCCAGACCGATGTTGCAATGGAACTGCACCCCTAACATAAACCATCTCACTCTGGAGTGGAGCACATGATCAGAAATCACAATCCTGAAATTATCGCCCCACCAGCACAAGCCATTCAGGTGTGCCGCGAACTCACCAAGCATCACTCCAAGACTTTTTATCTGGGCAGCAAGTTCTTTCCATTGCAGCAGCGTCAGGCCGTGTGGGCTGTGTATGCTGTCTGCCGAACAGGGGACGACATCGCAGATGAGTCACGCCCCGAGGATGCCCCCAGAGCTCTGGAGCAATGGTGGGAACGGACCCAGAATGCCTTGCAGGGCCACCCTGCCGATGACGATGTCAACCGTGGGTTGGCTTGGGCTGCAGACCATTACCCTTTGCCCCAGGAGGCTTTCTACGAGCTGTACCTTGGCCTGAAGATGGACCTTGATGAGATGGTTTACCAGACCCAGGCGGATCTGGAACTGTACTGCCGTCGGGTGGCAGGGATCGTGGGCCTGATGATTTCTCCGATCTGTGGTTACACCGGAGGCGATGAAACCCTGCAAAAAGCCCTGAAGCTCGGGATGGCCATGCAACTCACCAACATCCTCCGGGATGTCGGTGAAGACCTGTACAACCGCAACCGCGTGTACATCCCTGCCGACCTGCTCCGTGAATTTGGGGTCACCCGCGAAATGATGCAGCAAGGCAAAGTCACCCCAGAGTACCGTCGCCTGATGCAGCACCTGATCGGCATGGCCCGACGCTGGTACCGTGAAGGCCGGGACGGGATACCTTGCCTGAAAGGTTCAGGTAGACTGGCAGTGGCCGTGGCTGCAAAAGCTTACGAAGGCATTCTGGACGCTCTGGAACGGAACGGTTACGACAACTTCCACCAGAGGGCACAGGTGAGTGGCTTGCGCAAACTGGCCATGATTCCCCAGAGCTGGTGGGGATTGCAGCAGCAACAGTTCAGCAACTGAGGTTTGGCAGGCATCACCGAGCAGGACCATGCAGGTTGTTTTGGAGTGGTTTTCGGTTTTCAAGTCGGTTGGGGTGTTCGCACTTCGACCTTTTTCGCCCTGTTTCAAGTACCCTTTCACCAGAGGGCCAGAAGGAACATCATGCCTAAAAACATCATCGTGATCGGGAGTGGCTTTGGAGGACTTGCCACTGCCATTCGTCTGCAGGCCAGAGGCCACCGGGTCAAGCTTTTCGAAAAAAGAGACAAACTCGGCGGACGAGCGTACGTCTACGAGCAGAACGGTTTCACTTTTGATGGCGGCCCCACCATCATCACGGCACCTTTCATGTTTGATGAGATCTGGCAGGCAGCAGGCAAAAAACGCGAAGACGATGTGACTTTCGTGAAATGCGACCCGTTCTACCGCATTTTTGACCACAACAAACGGGTCTTCAATTACAACGACGACGAGATGTACATTCTGGAGCAGATCCACAACATCAGCCCTGAAGACAAACGGGGTTACATGAACTTCATCCACTCCACGAAGTCCATCTTTGACAAAGGGTTCACCGAACTGGCAGACAAGCCTTTCCTGAACTTCACCGACATGCTGAAAGTGGCCCCAGACCTGATCCGTCTGCAAAGCTACCTGAACGTGTACCCTTACGTCAGCAAGTTCATCAAAGATCCCTTCCTGCGCCAGTGCTTCAGTTTCCACCCCCTGCTGATTGGGGGCAACCCTTACGACTCCAGCAGCATTTACGCCATGATCCATTACCTTGAGCGCAAATGGGGGGTCTGGTACGCCATGGGTGGCACCGGAGCCATTGTGGAAGGGATGGGCAAACTGTTTGCTTCTCTGGGTGGAGAAATCCACCTCAACACCGAAGTGGCCGAAATTCTGGCAGATGATGGTCGCGTGCAGGGCATCCGCCTGAAAGACGGCACCGAGCACCGCGCCGATGACATCGTCTCCAATGCAGATGTGGCCTGGACCTACAAGAACCTGATCCCAGAGAACAAGCGCAAGAAGTACACCAACGCCAAAGTGGACGGCATGAAGTACAGCATGAGCCTGTTCGTGATTTACTTCGGCACCAAAAAGCAATACCGTGACACGGGCCTTGCGCACCACAACATCATTCTCGGGCCAAGGTACAAAGGCCTCTTGGATGACATCTTCCACAAGAAAGTGGTCGCAGAAGACTTTTCCCTGTACCTCCACATGCCAAGCCTGACCGACCCCAGCATGGCTCCAGAGGGCGGAGAGTGTTTCTACGTGTTGTCTCCGGTGCCTCACCTTGGAAGCGGCACAGACTGGACCACCTTTGCCAAAGTCTACCGGGACCGCGTTATGAAGTTCCTTGAGGACAACTACCTGCCCGGTCTGCAGGAAAACCTGATTGCTGAGCACCACATCGATCCCATTCACTTCAGAGACGAACTGAACAGCCACCTCGGGGCGGCCTTCAGCATCGAGCCTGTCCTCACCCAGAGCGCCTGGTTCCGTCCGCACAACCGTTCTGAGGACTTTGAGAACCTGTACTTTGTGGGAGCAGGAACCCACCCCGGCGCAGGTTTGCCCGGCGTCTTGAGCAGTGCCAAGATTGCCGAAGACTTGATCTGTGACTGAAGCTCTCACAATCAGGTGATGACCAGCAGCACATGAAAAATTTCAATCAAAACAAAAAAGGACAGCCATTCAAGACTGTCCTTTTTTATGGTGTTCTCAAAGCTCCAGAGGTTCCACAGGAGGTTGTTCCAGCAGAGACAGGTAAAACACCCCT
The DNA here is from genome assembly GCF_000745915.1 of Deinococcus misasensis DSM 22328. Lineage (NCBI taxonomy): Bacteria > Thermotogati > Deinococcota > Deinococci > Deinococcales > Deinococcaceae > Deinococcus > Deinococcus misasensis. The sequence goes on along the minus strand of NZ_JQKG01000005.1, from coordinate 100,688 downwards.
GCCAGCAACACCTGAGCTGGAATCACAAACCCGGCCCAACCCAGTTGCAAAACAATCACAGCAGGCACCACAGCCAGCAAACCAGCCCCAAACTTCAGGTAGGTGCTCTGGGTGCCCAACTGGGTCCAGTTGTTGAGGGCTTCCAGAGCCAGCAGGTACAGGGGTGCCATGGTGAGGGTCACCAGCACCACAGTTCCAGAGATGCCCAGCAGGGGAGACACGAGCATCAGGATCAGGTAGAAGCCCATGGAAATGACCATTCCGGGCAGGATCTGCCCTGTGGCCCGCACCTCTTTGGGCATCGGCACCCACATCGGTTGGGTGGTGCTCGGGACCAGTCTGGGCATCACCAGACCCAGAGCCACCAGAGGCAAGGCCCCCACAATCAGGGCTTTGTCGGGTTGCAAAGCCAGAAAATCCACGGCATACAGCACAAGGGTCAGGCCGATGAGGGTCACCAGATGATCGATGGGGCTCTGGCGGTACAGACCCAGCAGGGTGCGCCATGCCACCATTTGCAGGTGTGCCCGTTCAGAAGGGACTTTCAGGGTCCGGTTGTGCTGGTCTCGGGGCCTGAGGGTTTGCTGCAATTTGCGTTTGGTGACCAGCAAATCGGGTGCGCCCTGTGCATTCATGGAGCCCAGAGAGAAAATCAAAAGGGTGTCCACGGCCCGGATTTCGCTGAGGATCATGCTGTGTTGCAGGAAGGCTCTGGGGTAATCTTCCTGCAGGTCACGCCCCACCTGCCAGAGGGTCAGGCCCAGCAAAGCCAGCAGAAGCAGGGTGCCCACAGGACTGGATGTGATGAGAGAGCCCAGCACACTGAACTCTGGCACCCAGAAGGCCAGAGCACTGCCCACCACCAGCAAGCCCAGAAGCACAGGCAAAAGGCTGGACCTCTGGTCTTCCTGCCAGCGGTATTTCAGCCATCCAAGATGCTGCACCAGCAAACCCAGCAAGATCCAAGACAGCACTGCATAGGGTGTGATGAATCCCAGCAGTTTCCAGGTGGTCATGCTCCAGAGTGCTCCCACAAACAGCAAAACCACGGTGTCACGCAGCCCAGCAAACACCATCGGATAAATCAGGGTTTGCAAAGGTTTCACAGGGCTGAATCCCAGACGCACTGCATCCCTCTGGGAAATGAAAAAAGGAGGGGTGATCTGGGTCAATTTGATGGCATACCAGAGGGCCACCAGCCCCAGGGTGAAACCTGCTTTTTGCACCAGAGGCACACTTTTGATCAGCTGGGTGGCGTCTTCAAAAGCCCCGTATCCCAGAAACAACACACTGACCAGCATGTAGATGAAAGTGGGCATCCCGATGGCTTTGCTGAACCATTGCCACCACACATCAAATGCACGTTTCAATGTTTTGTTGCGAATGCCCTGAACCGCCTTCAGGGCAGTGTGGTTGGAGGTGGTCATGAAACTTTGTTCACCACGCCATCGTGCACCCGGGCCACCTGTGCTTGCAGGATTTCGGTGGTCTCGGTCTGGTGGGCACTGAGGAGCACCCCAGAGCCTTGCTGGGCAGCTTCACGGATGCCGTGGGACAGGGCTTCCTGTGCCGCCTGATCCAGTGCGTTGTACGGCTCATCCAGCAAAGTGAGGGGCAGGTTGAGGCCCAGAGCCAGAGAGAGGGAAAGTTTCTGGCGCATTCCTCTGGAATGGGTGGCTGGAAAATCCTTCAGGCGGTCGGTCAGGTGAAAGCGTTCCAGCCAGTCCAGAATGGGCTGCTCGGGTTTGCTGTATAGGGCGGCCACATAGTGAACATGCTCTTGCAAGGTCAGGTCTTCGTAAAGGGCGGGTTCGTCTGGGACGTACACAAAGTGTTTCCGGCCTTCGATGGATTTGGGGTGCTCACCAGAGACCCGCACCTCCCCTTTGGAGGGAATCAACCCGATCATTCCGCGAAGCAAGGTGCTTTTTCCGGCCCCGTTGTGACCCACCAGGTGGACAATTTCGCCTTTTTTGACTTCGAACTCTGCCCGTTCAATGATGACGCGGTTTTGCAGTTTGACGCTGAAATTTTTGACTTTGAGTGGCAGCATGAACAACCTTTCTGCACCACTGTACCCTCTTTTGATGGATGTTGCCTGAAAGGTGTTGGACAGCGCCCTTCAACCGTTCAGCCCCTGCTGAAAACCAGAGGGGCTGAGGTTTGATGGGTTCAGAAACGCAGCTTGTAACCCAACTTCACACTGAATCCACGTTCTCCCTGAGGGCTTTCCTCGGTCTGGATGCCCAGCTCAATGCTGTTCTGGGTGTCAAAGTTGTAGGCCAGAGCAATCTCGGGTTGCACGGTGTTGAAATCCAGACGGTTGAGGGGACTGCTGAGGGTCAGGGCAAGTTTACCATCCAGAGCGCTGTACTGCACCTGCACGTTGCCGTTGCCCAGCAAATCCACCTGATACTGGATGTACCATTCGCGGCTCAGGTACGTTCCCACCGTGAACTCTGCATTGAAGCTGTTGTCCTGACCGATGGTGTAATTCCGAATGCGGAACACATCAATGCCCAGGGCATTGGCGATGCTGCGCTCAATTTCACCCACCAGAAAAACCTGCAAGGTGGTGCGGATGGCACTCTGGGTCAGTTCGGTGGGAATGTCTTGCAGGTTTTTGGTGCCAAACACCAGCAGTGAATACAGGCTGGCTTCATCCAGACAGCGTGGCAAATTGGAATTGGGATTCCTGACCGGATCTGAACACTGTCCCAGCAGTTCTCTTTCTTCCCTGAGGATGGTGTCGGTTTCAAGTTTGCGAGCTCTGGGGTCGCTCGGGTCGGGGACAAAGGTGCCGATCACGGTCATGATCACCCGGACATTTTGGCCTCCATCACGCACAGAGCCGTTTCCTTGGAGGTTGATGGTCGGATAGGCGCCATCTGCAGCATTGAAGCGGATGCTGGTGGCCGCGGTGTTGAGCACAAATTCGTTTTCCCTGAGGAACACACTTCCGCGTTTGGGCAGGATGTCTCCCTGCAGGCGTGGTGCATAGGCATTCCCTGAAAGCACCAGTTGTCCACCAAATTCTGCACGCACAAGGTTTTCGTCGATGCGGATGTTGTTCTGGGCGTCAATCAGAATGTCATCAAAAATCCAGCTGGCCAGAGCTGCCCGGTCTTGATCCTGCCGGCGCTGTGGGAAGGTGGTGTATTCGGTGGGAAGGGGGCTTTCGAATTCGAAAGTGTCTTCTTTGTCTGTTTTTTCCGTCACGGGCTTGGAAAGGGTGAATTGCAGTTTTTCAAGGTCAACTTCTCCACCCAGACGGTAAAATTCACCTGCACGAACCAGGGTCAATGCTCCAGTGACGCTTGAGTCCTGGATGTAATAGTTGGGAAGCTCAGGTTGCACCTCATCCAGCAAAATGCGCACATTCAGGTCGGGAAGCAGGTCTCCAGAGGCCTGCAACTTGCCTCCTCTGGTGCCTGTGAGGAACAGTTTCCAGTTTTCCCCTTGCTGGTTCAGTCGCAAAGCCGTACCCTCCAGGGTGCCGAAATTGGTGACTGTGGTGGTGCCATTGGCCTCGATTCGGGAATTTTCAAGTTTTCCGGCCACCAGATCTGCATTGCCGGTCAGTTGAAGGTTGCTCTTGACCAGTCCGGTTGTGCTGGCGGTGCTCTGGAACCGGATCTGGTTGCGCTCCAGAGCACCCGTCAGGTTGGTGAGTTGAAGGCCAATGCCAGCCAGTTCTCCAGTCAGGCTGCTGCCTTCCACCTGAATGGTGGGTTGGCCATAGGTTCCCGTGGCCCGGATGGACAGGTTGCCCTGCAAAGCGGGCTTGTAACCCTTGAGTGCAGGAACCAGAGCCAGCAGAGGGGTGAAGGTGGCGTTCTGGAAGTTGGCCGTCAGGTTCACATCGTTGGGGGCATACTTGCCCTGAATGTTCAGGTTTCCTGCACCAGAGAGTTGAATTCCGGGTACAGTCAAAGCCCCTTGTTCCAGAGAGAATTGTCCGGTGCCCATCAAGGTCTGTCCGGCCGAGGTGACTTTGATGGCTTCTGCCACCACACTCAGGCGAAGCTGGTCCAGTTCAGAGAGCTTGCCATCGATGCGTCCAGTGCCGGTCAGGAGCCCCTGACCGGGCAGGGCATCTGTGAAGGCACCAATCAGGGCATGCACAGGCGTGTTGCGGAAATCGAAGTTTCCAACCAGAACCCCATCGGTGCTGCTGGCCACGAAAGTGGTGTCTCCAATGGAACCCCTGAAACGGGCATCGCCACCGCTGAAGGTGCCATCCAGACGGGCAGACAGGACGGTACGGTTTTCATTGTTGGGTGTTTCAGGCCCGATGCCACCGATCTGGATTTCGGTGGGGGTGCTGCCGGGCAAGCTGAGTTCTGGAATCCTCAGGTTCACGGTGCTGGAGGTGCTGGTCAGGGTGGCGGTGCCAAAGACCCGACCTCTGGCATAAGGCAAGTACCCCAGCTTTTCCAGAGGGAATGCACTGGCACTGAGGGTCACCAGATAGCCTTCCTCAGAGGGGGCAATGCCAATGCTTTCCAGCACAGGCAAGACATCGGCCAGGCTGCCTTCCCCGTTCAGGGTGACTGCTCCGCCATCCAGACGGGTCTGCAGGTTGCCTGTGAAGAAACTGTCTTCGATGTCGATCTTTCCTGTGATGACCCCTTCGAGGTCCCGGAACGTGTAGCCAAACTGGTTCACCTGAATGTTTCCATCCATGCTCTGGTTTTCAAGTTTCACATCGGCCTGCAAGGAACCAGGGTTGCTGCTGGTTTTCAAGTTGGCTTTCAGGGTGCCTTGCCAGCCATTCTGGTTGCTGACCGAGAGATCTGCAGTGCCCAGAGGTCCCCGATACTGTCCCACCGCACGGATGACCTCACCCAGTTCAAGGCGAGCCTTGAGATCCCCGGCGACCTGTTCTTCCAGCAAGGGAATCGTGTAAGGCAGTTGCAGGCCCGAGGTTTGCAACTCCACAGTTCCTGTGGTGCCTTTTCCGCGGCCCACCAGACGGACGGTGCCCTGATATCCAGTGTTCCCGAGGCTGCTTGCTTTGAACTCTGGAATGTCCAGGTTCCAGCCTTCCAGGGTGTATTGACCGGTCCCCTGATGCTCCCCATCTTGGAGGGTGACATCGACCACCAGAGGATTCAGTTGTGCCTGTGCGCTGATGGTGGCTTGCGCCTTTTTGAGGATGGCCTGTACCGTTTTTTCTTGGCCAATCAGATTGACAGAAGTGTCTTTCTGGATGAAGCCTGTTTCCCCTGAGAAGGTGCCGGGCTCAAACTGGTAGGTGAGGGTTCCTGTTCCCTGAACCTCTGGCGTGCTCAGGAAGGCAAGGGTGGCAGCTGTGCGGTTCAGGGTCAAGTTGGACTGAACCCCTGAACTGTTCAGGGTGGCTTGCAGGGCAGGGAAGTCCTGACCGCTCACCCGATAGCTCACAGGCCCTCTGGACAGCCAATCTGGCAGACCAGAAAGGGTTCCGCTGCCACTCCATTCCCGTTCGGTCAGGGCAAACCGTCCACGGGTCTGGAATCCCTGATAAGAAACCTCGGGTTGCAGTTGCAGGTTGTAACTTTGCAGAAGTTGCTCAAGGGTCAGGGATTGCAGGTTCAGGGCCCGGGTTTGCTGGTACTGGGCTGCCACTTGTCCGTTCACAGGGCCTTCAGTGCGGAGTTGCAAATTCCCTTCTTTCAAGCCTGCTGTACCAGAGATGGCCAGCGTCTGGTCAAAACCTGTCAGGGTCAAGCCGTCCAGGGTCAACTGCTCCTTCTGAAAGCTGAGGGTGGTCTTGCCTTGCTGGGAAAGGGTCACCTCAAAGTCTTTGAGGGGTCCATTGGCTGTGAACACCCCGTCTGTGGTTTGGATGTCCTGATACTTCAGGCCCTGAAAGCCCCCAGTGACGGAAAGGTTGGGGTTGTTCAGGTCTCCTGTGGATTTCCCGGAGATTTGCAGTTGTCTGGCCGATCCCTCCTGATACTGGAGGTCGGAAAGGGTGGTGTTCAGTTGCAGTGAAGGAGCAGACCATGGTCCAGTGCTGTTGCCCTGCACATGGATGTTTGCAGCGTTTGCTCCAAAAAGCTGAATTCCAGTTCCTGATGCTTTCAGGTTGATGCTGGATTCCTGCCATTTGCCCTGAGAGGTGGCTTGCAGGTTCAGGGTTTGCAGTTTTTGCTGCTGGTATTGCGCCCCCTCCAGATCGGCCATGATTTGAACCGTGGGGGCATCAAGGTTTCCTTCCGAGGTGGCAAAAACATTCCCTGTGCCAACCACCACGTCTTGCCACTTCAGGTTGCGAATTTTCCCACTGATTTGCGCTTCAGGAGATGCAAGGGTGCCCCGGACATTTCCAGAGAAGTCCAGCAGACCCAACTGGTCGGTCTTGGATCTCAGGCTTTCAATCCTGCCGGTCAGGGATCCTTCCAGTTTGGAGGTGTCAGCACGGTGTTTGACCAGCAGGTTCAGCACCGATGAAGCGGCCCGGTTGTTCTGGTATCCGATGCCTGAACCTGTGGCCATCACCTGAAGGTCTGGTTTTGGCCATGTTCCGGCATAATCCCCAGTCAGGGTGAGTTGATCCAACTGGTAATCCTGATACCCGAGCCCGTTCAGGTCTCCAGTCAGGTACACCTCGGGTTGGTTCAGGCTCCCTCTGGACTGCACCAGAAGGTTGCCTCCAGAAACGAGCACATTCTGGTATTGCAGGTCTTTCAGGTCTGCTTCCAGTTCAAGGATGGGGCTCTGGAGGTTGCCTTGTGAGGTTCCTGAAAAGGTGATCTCGCCCAGTTTTTCTTGCTGGTAGGAGACCCCAGAGAGGGTGCCACTGCCTTTCAGGTCAGGTGAGGCATAGGCCCCTCTGGAAGCAAGGGTCAGGTTTGCGGTTTGCACCTTCAGATCCTGTTGTTGGATCCCACTCAAGAGGGTTTTCAGTTGGAGGTTCGGAGAAAGGTAGGGTCCTTCAAAGGTGCCTTCCAGTGTTCCCGAGGCAATGCGGGTTTCCTGATATTGCACCTGTTGCACAGTGCCTGAATATTGTGCAGAGAGGGTGTCCAGATTTCCTTTGAAGTTGACCTTCAATGCGGTGCTGCCTGAAGCCCCTTCCAGCAAAGGCACCGCATTCAGGACCACATCTCCGGAAAATGCTGGGGGATTTCCAGCAATGGCAAGGGTTCCTGTGGCCACATTGCTGTCAGAAAGCCTGTACGTGCCATCGCCATTCCCTGTCAGGGTGACGTAGGCATCACCCCTTTGAAGGCGCATTTGGCCTCTCAGGTCAGGGTAGTTGCCCTGAATGGTGCCCCTTGCCAGAACCCCTGCACCCTCCGCATCTGCTGTGAGGTTCAGTTGCAGGGTGTTCAGGTCCAGGTTTTTCACCTGAACGGTTCCAGAGGCCGTCCCTTTGACATCACCACTCAGGTTGGCTTGCAACTTGACCAGCAGGTCTTGCAGCGAACCAGAGACTTGCAGGTTTGCGTTCCCTTGTGGATGGTTGAACGTGCCTGTGGCCCTGATGGCAGGATCTTTCAGGTTGCCTGAAACGGTGCCTTGCAAGCCAAGCTCACCCCCTGCGACAGCAAAACGCTCGATTTGCACGTCAAGGCCGTCTGGGTACTTGCCTGCAATTTTCAGGGGACTGCCATCGTACTGGCCTTGCAGGTTCAGGGTGGCGGTTTCGCTCTGGTAAGAGGCACTGCCAGCAAGTTCGATGGGGTTGTCCTGGGTGTCGGTTGCAATGGCTTGCAAGCCTGTGGCTTCAACCTGAAGGGTGCTCAGGTCCGTCCCTGTTCCTGAAAGTTTGAAGTTTCCGGTCAGCAGTCCAGTTTTCAGTTGGGGGACAAAAGGTGCAAAGTTCAGGGTTTGGGTGGCCAGTTGTGCCCGCCAGTTCTCTGGGGTGTATTGGACTTCTCCTGCAATGGCTCCAGTCAGGGTGCCCGTCCAGAGGTCGTCCTGTTGTGCAAGCTTGAATTGCACTTGCTGCTGGGTCCGATTTTCAGACAGGTTTCCTTCTGCCTGTACTTGCAGTTTGTTCCATGGTCCCTCAATGCTGGCGTTTGCATTCAGCACCAGAGGATCTTTCAAACCCAGCAACCCTGAGACATCAAAGTTGGGCACTTCCAGTTGCGCCTGAAGCCCATCAAAAACGTTCTTCTGGACGGTGCCCTTGAAATCGGCTTGCTGGTATTTGCCATTCAGCAACAGGTTGCCGGTGTTGCTGCCTCGGGCCTCCAGCAGCAAGGGTTCCTTGTTCAGTTGTCCACTGAAATTCAGCAGGCCGAAGAAAGAGCCATTCCAGCCCAGTTGCCCTTTCAGCAGTCCAGCAAGGTCCTCCCTCTGGATGGGCAAATTGAAATTCAGATTGGCTTCTTGCAGGCCGAACGTTTGTTTGTATTGCCCTGCCACTTTTCCAGAGATGGCCCCTGAAAGGTTCACCAGAATGTCTTGCAGGTCGCGCACTTCAATGGTGGCTTTTGTGCCTTGCAGTTGCAGCCCTTGATAGGGTTCAGTCAGGGTTCCCTGCACAACCAGCACAGGCTTTTCAGGTTTGCCTTTCGCAGTGAATGTGAAAGGTGCCTTGACCGGATCGGTCAGGTTGCCAGAGCCTTGCAGGTTCATCTCTGGATAAATCACCCCTGAGGCTTGCAGAGCCCCCTGTTGAAGGCTGGCTTGGGCTGTGCGGGCGGTCAAAGTGCCATCCTGCCAGAGGAGATCCCCCTCTATCTGAATGTCCTCTGCTGTGCCAGACACCTGCGCGGTGACTTGCTGGTAACTCTGGAGTTGTGCACTCAGGTTCAGGTTGCCTTTCAGGTTGGCGGTTTGTTGCAGGTCCAGCCCTTCAAGTTTGAGGGCACCCACACCTGTTGCCAGATTGAGTTTTGCGTCCAGTTGCCCTCCGTTGATGCTTCCAGAGAGAACAGCCTGAACGGTTTCGGTGGTGGACAGGCGCACATCCACTTGCTGATCCAGCAAACGCCCCTTCAAGGTCAATTCAAGCTGATCAAAGCTGCCCTGTGCTGTGCCACTGCTCTGGTCAAGTTGCACACTGGCGTTGACTCTGGGGTACACCTGACCGACCAGAGAGAACGCTTTGTTTTCCAGCGCTGTTCCGTTCAGGCGGGTGTGAACTTGCAAACCCGGCTGGATGTCAAAAGACCCCTTCGCTTTGAGGTTTCCAGAGTCCAATGCTGCGTCCAGATTGCCAGAGGCTTTCAGGGTTTGGGGGTCAAAGTTTTGCAGGCTGCCTTGAACCGTCACCTGTCCAGTCAACCCTTCGGGCACATTGGGGAGCAGCAAGGCATCGAGGTTGCCAGAGAAACTCTGGTTTTTGGGTGTCAGTGTGGCTTGCAAGGTGGCTTGCGGATGCTTGAGTTGCACACTGGCCTGATAGCTGTCTGGGGTCCAGTAACCGTTGGCCTGCACAGCAAGGTCTTTTTGATTCCACTGGCTGTTTTCGGTGCGGGCTGTGAAATTCAATTTGCTGTACGGTCCAGAGACCTGCAAGAACACCTGTCCGGGATTCAAAGCCGTTTGATAAGCCTCTGGAAGCAAGGGTTGCACAAGGGCCAGAGGTGCGCGGACGTTGGCCTCCACATCAGGGAACACCTGACCACTGCCTTCCAGAGGTCCAGTCAGGGTAACCTCCACTTTTTGCAGGGTGGGTCGAACCTGCACTTGCCCGGTGCCTGTGTCTCTCAAACGGTAATCCAGCGACAATGCACCTGACAGTGCTCCATCGGCATAAACCACTTCTTCATTCCCTTGTTGCAAGGCAAAACGGTTTTTCTGGAAATCTCCAAGCAGTCCAAAGGACTGGGCTGGAATTTGAAGCTGGTCTTTCAGCACCTCAAACTGTTGAGGCAAGGTGTTCAAAGTGCCAGAGAACCCTTGCAGGTTGCCCTTCACGTTGGCATCAAAATAGGGACTGTTCAGGTTGACCTGATACCTTGAAAAATCCACATTGCCTTCAGCGGTGCCTTGCCCCAGAGGGCTTTGCAGTCGGGCAGTGAAACTTTCTCCGAGGGCCTGAACACTCAGGCGGTGGTCTTGCAAACGGGCATTGAGGCTGCCGTTGATCTTGCCTTGCAGATACCTCAGGTTTCCGCTGGCGGTGATGTCTTGGTACACAAAATTGCTGGCTTGCACACGCAAATCATCCAGACCTCGTGCTTCAAGTCTGGCTGTGCCTTGCTCCGGGCTGACCACGGTTGCACTGGCCCTGAATTGGCTGCCCAAGCCCTGCACCGATCCTCTGGCGTTCAGGTCATGGTAACGGGCCGAAACGGTGCCAGAGTACGCTAGGTTTGGCAGCCCAAGGCGAACCTGTGCTCGAAGTTGCAGGTCTTGCTGGCGGTAAACCGCATCCACCATCAACTGGCCCCATGGACCTCGGGCGGTGGCCTGCACTCCGGGGCCCTCGATGCGGGCATTCACAGTGCCTTTCCAGTCTGGACGCCAGTTTCCAGAGAGCGATGCCCGGTAAGTGTTGCTCTGGTATTGCAGGGTTTCCTGTCCGGTGACTGCCAACTCAAAAGCGTTGCTGTCCTTCAAACGAACTTGCAGCCCACCCACATTGCCATTCAAGGTCACTTGAGGGGTCAAGTTGCCCTGAAGATTGAAAGGTTTTGAAGAGAGTTGAAGGTCTCCTTGCACAAAAGCTGGGGTGTTGCCAGTCGCCTGATACTTCAGGCGGTCCAGAGGTCCATATACCCTCAGGTTGCTCGTGGCCCCGAGGGCATTCAGGGTGCCGTTCAGATTTGCAGTGGGGTAGACCTGACCCTGTGCGGTGGCTTGCAGGTCTTTTCCATTGATCTTCAGTTGGGCAGTGACTTGCTCTGGCTTCACATCAAACAGGGCTTCAATCTGGTTCTCAAGATAGTTTCCAGAGAAGGTTGCAGTGCCTTGAGAATTTTGCAAATCCACTGCCAGTTGTCCGGAGATGGGCAGGTTGTAAAGCTTTTGGAAGGTGTCCAGAGGCAAAGCGCCAGAGGCATTGATCTTGCCGTTTTGCACACTGACATTCAGACTCTGGCCTTTTTGGGAAACCGTGGCTTGCAAGGGTTGGTACTGGATGTTTGCCAGCAATCCCCCCAGATTCAGACGGGCATTTTCAAGATCTGCCGTTCCAGATACGGGTAGTCCTTTTAGGGGGCCTTGCAATTCCCCTTTGAGGGTGGATTTCAGACCATCAAGGGTGGCTGTGACATCCTGATATGCACTTCTGATCCGCACCTGCCCTCTGGGAGAGAGGTTTTTGACCTGCACCTGACCACTTAAGGTTTGCAGCACCCCTCCGACAAACGTGTAATTTCTGATCAGCACATTGAAATCATCAGGGATTCCCTTGGCCTGAAGCTCTGGAGATGTGAAGGAAAACTGTAAGTTGCTGGTGTTCAGGGAGAGTTCTCCACGCACGTCCTGTGCTTGAAGAGGCAATCCGCTCAGGTCAACGGTGCCCAGCAGGTTCTGTCCGACCAGATTGCCCGAGCCATTCAACACCCCGATGCCTTGCAGCGGAATCTCTTTGACCTGCCATGTGCTTCCAGAGGGTCTGTACGTCAGGTCCAGATGGGGGGTAGAAAGGTCCAGCACACCATTCTGAAAGCGCCCTGTTCCATTCAAAGACAGAGGACCTGTCAGGTCCGTGCGAACCTCAGAATCCACCACCTGCAAGAGCAGGTTGTCCAGAGGTCCACTGGCCTGCACTTTGACCTGACCCTGCACATCCTTCTGGAAATCTTGCAAACGTGTGCTGGCTGTGGCTTGCAAGGTTTGTCGGTCCAGACGGTATTGGCCCTGAAGGTCAACATTGAACCCTTTGCCTGTCAGGGTCAGCAGTTGGTTCTGGATGTTGGCTCTGGCCTGCACATTCGGGCCCTGCAAAGTGGCCCCTCCAGACCAGACGTTGGACACAAATTTCAGATCGGCTTGCAGCTTGGCGGTTTCGCCCAGAGCCCGCAGTTGTCCAGAAGCTTGCACCAGACTGTCGAGTTTTTCGGTCAGTTGGTAGCCGATTTTGGCGTCTGGAATTTGCACATCCTGATATCCCACGGAGCCCAGATATTGTGCAGTGGCTTTGACTTTTTCCCAACCGCCTGTTTCGATGCGAAGTTGTCCGGTTCCGTTCAAGCCCTCAAATCCGAGGCGGTTCAGTTGGGGGGTGGCATCAGCCAGCACATTCCATTGTTGACCCTCAAGGTCCACCGTGGCTCTGGCCTGTACCGGTCCTCCCAGACCGTTTCCTTTCAAGGATGCGGTGATCTGGTTGTTCTGGTGCTGCAAGGTGCCCTGAATGTTCTGGACATCCACCACATCAAACTCTGGCACCACCACCCGACCCCCAGAGATGTTGACCGTGCCTGCAATGTCTCCGTTTTTCAGGGTGTATTGACCATTCAGGCTGCCTGCACGAATGCCTGGATAATAGTGTTTGAGAATGCTTGCATCTCCAGAGAAATCGATGGCAAAGCTGGACAGGTCAGGTTCAAAGGCCGCTCTGGCTTGCAGGTTCCCATTTTGGGTCTGGATGTCTGCTTGAAGCTCACGTGCAGAAGTGCTGTTCAGGTTCACTTGGGCATCTGGCAAGTTCAGGCTTTTGCCGTTCAAACGCAAAGTGGTGTTGTCCACCTGAAGGCGATTGATGCGGGTTTGCCAGTTGCTTCCTGTGCCAGATTCCAGTTTGCTGGGATCCAGATCAATGACCGCATCTTTCAGGGCCGCATCAATCCCAATGGTTCTGGAGAACAGGCCTGAGAAATCCAGTTGAATGCGTGCTTCTCTGGCATTCAGTTGGACGCCAAGTTGTTGGTAACGGGCATCCAGCAAAGTGAAATCCCAGAGCCAGCCCCGAATACCTTTGCTGGAGATGTCTGTTCCGCTTTGTTGAACCCCATTCAGAATCAGGCGAAGACCCACGGGACCCACCATCACAATGACCAGTGCCAGAAGCACCAGAATGAAAGTTCCCCATCCAAGGGTTCTTCGCCACATACGCTAAATATTAAACACCATTCTGGCATGAAAACAGGTGATGGTTTCTCTCATGTTGCTTTCTTTCAGTAAAATCAGCACTTTCATGATGTTGTGCAAACCTTAAGTTTTTTTTCACAAGGGAATGGTGGATTTTTGAAACACAACTTCCATATCCAGCAAAGGTTTCATGGCACAATGGGCGATGTGAAACGTCTGACCTGTCTGGTGGGAGGGGACTTCAGCGGTTACCCTCAATTTTTGAAACGCTACGCTCTGGACCTGAAGCTTTCCGGGTACATCGAAACCTTGACAGATGGGCGCATTGAAGTGGTTGCAGAAGGACATCAAGTCGACCTTGAGCGCTTCTTGCACTGGATCAAACGCGGAAATCCTGCTTCCCATCCCAAAATTCTGGACCAGCAGTGGTCTGAAAGCACGGGTTTGGCTGGATACCACTTGCACTGACTTCAGGTTGCAGGCATGAAATTGGGTCGGGCATAGGCCAACTTGAATCCCATCCGCACCATGTTGTGGTAAGACGGGTTGGGATTTTTGGCGTTTTCTTCACCGGTTTCTGCAATCACCCATTTGCAGCCCAGATCCAGAGCATCCCGGATCCGGCAGCGCATGATGGCTCCCTGAGCCCCTTTGTTGCGGTGCTCAGGCAAAGTGCAACCCATCCCGAGCCAGCCCACCTCATTTTGAACATGCATGACACCTGCAGCGACTGGATTGTTCCCATCAAAAGCCAGATAAGACACCCAGCCCGGAATTTCGACCACCTGCTGCAACCATGGCCTCAGGAAAGCAGGCATTTGAAACCCCAGAGTGACCACCTCTGCAAAATGCTGGGCCATGCAGGAATCGATGCGTTCAATGCGAAAAGGGGTGTGGACCTCTGGGGCATCTCCGGCAGCACGGTACATTTTCACCCAGTTGCTGGAATGCACAAGGCCCGCAGCTTCAAGCCGATGTTGCACCTCTCTGGAAAGCAGGGGAGGGGGGATTTGCACCCCATACCTTTTCAGGCCAGCTTCCCTGTGGGATTCCAGCAGATTTTCCCATCCCAGAGACCAATCGGTGCCCAGCAAACGGTTGAACATGAACACATCCATTTTGGGCGAATAGAGCTGAAAAAGCTCTCCATGTTGTTCGAACTGCAACCCGAGGTTGGGAGGTGCCCTTCGAAACTGGGCTTCGTATGCTCTGGCTTCGGTGTGTTCCAGCCATTCCAGATCCATGGGGCCTCCTTGGGGCTCAAAGCGTGCTGAAATGTCAAAACAGGCTGCAGCTTTCGGTTCTTTCGAAATGGAAACTGCAGCCTGTTTGATCTTGCAGAAAAAGCTTTACACGTCCAGAGGCAAAGCTCTGGCACTGTCCAGCAGTTCCATGGCGTGCTGCACGGCCACACTGGAGGTGCTGCCACTGAGCATGCGGGCCAGTTCGAACAGGCGGGCCTGATCGTTCAGGCGGGTGACCCTGGAAACGGTTCGGCCTTCGGAATTGGTGGCTTTTTCCACTTTGAAATGCTGGGTTGCGAAAGCAGCAATTTGCGGAAGGTGGGTCACGACCAGCACCTGTTTGTGGCGGGCCAGTCTGGACAGTTGTTCGCCCACCTTCATGGCAGTTTCGCCCCCGATGCCTGCATCCACTTCGTCAAAAACCACGGTGGGGGTGTCAGAGCCCAGCACTGTGCTGATGGCCAGCATCACGCGGGAAAGCTCACCACCAGAGGCAATCGCTCCAATTTCCTTGAGTTGTTCCCCAAGGTTGGCACTGAACAGCAGCACCACGTCTTCCAGGCCGTTTGGGCCAAGATCACAAGGACTGATCTCGAACATCAGGCGGGCATTGGGCATCCCGAGGGCTTGCACCACGGCTTCCAAGCGCACACTGAGGGTGGGTGCAGCGGTCAATCTTGCTTGTGAAAGTTCTGCAGCCCGCTTTTGCACTTCCAGTTTGAGGGTTTCGATTTCGGCTTCCAGACTGCTGAGGTCGGCATTCTGGGATTCCAGCCCTTCAAGTTCCATGGCAATTTGTTCGCGGTAGTGCAAAACATCTTGCAGTCCGGGACCGTACTTGCTTTGCAAACGGTGCAGTTTTCCAAGGCGTTCTTCCAGCATCCGAAGGCGTTCTTCGTCTGGAACACTGGTCTCTGCCAGCGACACCAGTTCTTGCCCGATGGCGCTCAGGGTGGACAGGGCCTCTCTGAGTTCCGAAAGCAGGTTTTTGGCCTCTTCGCTGTACTTGGCTGGACCTTGCAGGGCTTTCATGGCAGCCCGAACCGCGTCCAGAGCATTCTGTTCACTGCTGGACAGGATCTCTGCTGCGGTGCTGGCCCCATTGGAGATTTGCTCCATGTTGCTCAGGAGGGTCACTTCTTCTTGCAGGGTGGCATCTTCGCCCACCGTGAATTTCACTTCATCGATTTCCTGCAACTGGTAGGACAGCAAATCCAGTTGGCGGTTGCGTTCCAGTTCAGATTGCTTCAGGGCATTCAATCGGTTCTGGGCTGCTGTGTAAGCCTGATAAGCGCTTCGGAAACCTTCCACCACCTGTGCTGATAGGGCACGGTCCAGAAAGGAATGGTGTTTTTTGATGCCCAGCAGTTCTTGAGAGGCATGCTGTCCGTGCACGGTCACTCTGGGAGAGGAGTATTCTGCCAGTTCTTTGACAGTGACCACTTCTCCGTCAATGCGGGCGGTTGAACGTCCGGCAGTGGAGACCCGACGGCTTGCGCTCTGGTCTTTCCACCATGCGGTGACCAGCAAACTGTCTTCGCCACTGCGCACCAGATCGGCACTGCCTCTGGCCCCGAGCAGCAGTTCAAGGGCGTCCACAATCAAACTTTTTCCAGCTCCGGTTTCGCCGGAGAACACATTCAAACCTTCACTCAGTTGCAGATCGAGTGCGTCGGCAATGGCCAGATTGCGCACTTCCAGGTTGTTGATCATGTTCTCATTATATGGATTTTTGAATGTCGCATGAAGGTTTCAAATCCCTTTCGAACAGCCAATTGTGACCAAGATGTGACTTTCAAATGAAATTGAACGGGTGTTCATGGCTTTCGAAACTTTGTGAACATCTTTTCGTTGATCCAGCGAAAAATTTGAAAGCTGACCGAACAAAGGAAGAATTCCCACAGTGTGTACCATGCATAAAAAACGGTCGAAAAAGCCGTCTGGAAAAGAAACGGAGTATTTTGGTCAATAGGGAAAACCCCTATTTCCGTATCGAAGAAACGCAAATAGCGAAGGTTTTGAAATCTGGAATGCTTGACATTTCGCAAGCTCTGGAGTAAAAATTGAAACAAGCAAAAGATCAGAAAGGGTTGCACCATGGCCACACGAGATGACATCATCCTGTCACGCATCGAACAATCCGGAAAAGTGACTGTGGAAGAGCTGGCAGACCTGTTGGGGGTGTCCACCGTGACCATCCGCAGTGACCTCACCCGCCTCAGCGAATCCGGACTGATCCACCGCACCCGTGGGGGGGCCACCAAGCCCATCCTGCAAAAAGTCGAACGTCCACTCGAAGAAACCCGCAAAATTCTGGAGGCAGAGAAACAACGCATCGCCAAAAAAGCTGCCTCAATGGTGCAAGACGGAGACACCATCTTCATCGATGTGGGATCCACCTGCACTGCACTTGCCCGGGCCCTGCCCAACACCCTGCAGCACGTCACCATCGTCACCAACGGCCTCAACATCGCTCTGGAACTCGAAGCCCGCCAATCCTTCACCATCGTGGTGACCGGAGGCACCGTCCGCAAGTTGCAACACTCTCTGGTTCAACCTTACGGAATGGAGATCATCCGCAACTTTCGCTTCGACAAAGCTTTCATTGGTTGCAATGGGGTCAGCGCAGCTTTCGGAATCAGCAACAAAAACCTGCCTGAAGCCGAAGTCAAACGCGGCGTGTGCCAGAACGCCAGAGAAGTGTACGTGCTTGCCGACCACGAAAAAATCCGGGTCGAATCCACCGCCCTGATTGCTCCCCTGTCCAGTGTGACAGCCCTCATCACCGACCACCGGGTCAAACGCAACGACCTGCAAGATCTGGAATTGGCTGGTTTGCGTGTGATTGTGGTCTAGGTTGATTTTCCCTTCACCTTGACAGTCTGAAATGTCTTCAGATTGCAGGAAATTTGTGTAGCGCATTGCAGTTCCTCTGTGTTGCGTGTACTCGTTTGCACTTGTTGATCCATGTGTACGGGTCTGGCTGTCTTGCCGATCGTTTCCAGCCCGTGTTCTCAGGAGGAGAGGTATGAAAAAAACCGTTCTGTTCAGTATGGCCCTCGTTGCTGGTAGCGCCCTTGCCGCCCCCAAAGGTGAAATCACCGTGTGGAGCTGGGACGTGGCCGCCAAAGCCCTCGAAGCCACCATCCCCAGCTTCAACAAGAAGTACCCCGACGTGAAAGTCAAAGTGGTGGACCTGGGCAACCAGAACGTGTATGACCGCGGTCTCGCAGGGTGCGCCGCAGGTGGAGCCGACCTCCCCGACGTCTACAGCGTGGAAAACGGCGAAGCCGAAGTGTTCTGGGCCCGCTTCCCCAACTGCTTTGTTGACCTCACCACTCTGGGAGCCAGCAAGTACATCAACGCTTTCCCTGCCTTCAAATGGACTGAACTGTCGGTGGGCAACAAGCGTTACGCCATGCCCTGGGATTCCGGCCCTGTGGTGATGTTCTACCGCCGTGACCTCTACAAGCAAGCTGGAGTCAGTGCAGCCAGCATCAAGACCTGGGATGACTTCATCAAAGCCGGACAGAAAGTGAACGCCAAATTCGGTGGCAAAGTCAAAATGGGTGTGGTTGCCAACGGTCAGGACGACGAGTGGTTCCGCATGCTGGCCAATCAGAACGGCTGCTTCTACTTCGACAACGATGCTGAAAGCGTCACCATCAACAAAGCTGGTTGCGTGGACGCCCTCAACACCATCAAGAAACTCTACGACGCCAAAGTGGTGCAAACCGGCGACTGGGGCGGACAGATCACTGCATTCAAGAAAGGCGACATTGCCACCTCGATGTTCGGCGCATGGTACGAAGGCACCATCCGCAGCAACGCTCCAGAGCTGAGTGGCAAGTGGGGTGTGTTCCCCATGCCCGCAGCCAAGAAGGGCGGCGTGCGCGCAGCCAACCTCGGGGGTTCCGCTCTGGCCCTGCCTGCCAGCAGCAAGAACAAAGAAGCCGCCTACGCTTTCATTGAGCACGCTCTGGCCACCAACGAAGGTCAAGTCGCCATGCTCAAGCAGTACGGTCTGGTTCCCTCCCTGCTGGCCTCTGCCAAAGATCCCTACGTGAATCAGGGCCAGAAGTACTGGGGCAACCAGAAAGTCTGGAAGACCATTCTCGACACCCTCGGTGATGTTCCTGCTGCCCGTGGCACCCAGTTCTTCCAGGAAGCCCGTCAGGTGATGGTGGTCACCCAGGCCGACTTCATCTCTGGCAAGTACAAAACCGCCAAGGAAGCCCTGGACGCTGCTGCCAAGCAGATCAGCAGCATCACCGGACTCCCCATCGCCAAGTAAGGTTTCAAGGCCAGCACACAGGTAGCGCCTTTTGAACGTCAAGCACCCGTAACCGTAACCTGTGTTACGGGTGCTGTATTTAAGGAGAAACACCATGTTGAGACTCAGGCAGAACCTTGTACCTTACGGCTTTTTGTTGCCGTACCTGCTGATTTTTTTGCTGTTCTGGGCCTACCCGCTGGTCCGCAGTCTGTTCGACTCTTTTGATGACTCCCGCATCTTGGGATTTTCTTTCAGTACCACAAACTGGACGCGACTTTTGAGCGATCCCTTCTTCATGACCGCCCTGAAAAACACCCTGCTGATCATGGTGATTCAGGTGCCCATCATGCTGATGATGTCCCTCACTCTGGCGATTGCCCTCAATTCCCAGATGTTGAAACTCAAGGGATTTTACCGCTTTGCGTTTTTCGCCCCTCTGGTGGTCGGCACCACCGCTTACTCCGCGATCTTCCGTCTGATTTTCAACACCCAGTACGGCGCGGTGAATCAAGGTCTCAACTCTATTGGCTTGCCCTCTGTGGACTGGCTCAATCAGGCCACCCCCGCCATGATCGTGATCATGCTGGCCATGACCTGGCGCTGGATGGGTTACAACGCCATCATCATGCTGGCCGGTCTGCAATCGATTGGCAATGAAGTGTATGAAGCAGCAGCCATTGACGGTGCCAACAAATGGACCACCTTCTGGAAAATCACCCTGCCCTTGATGCGCCCGAGCATCTTGTTCACTCTGGTTTTGTCGGTGTTCGGAACCCTGCAACTGTACACCGAGCCCGCCCTGATCACCGCTGGCGGACCCGGCAACGCCACCATGACCATCGGAACCTACCTGTACCAGCAGGGCTTCAGAAGCTTCAACTTCGGTTACGCCAGTGCAATTGCTTACGGAGTGGCCATTCTGGGTGCTGTCGTGAGCTGGATCCAACTCAAACTGCTGGGAAGTGATAACACATGACCACACCCATTCGTTCCACCACCGTTCGCAAAGAGACCTCTATATATAAGGTCACGGCCACCATCCAGTCTGTTGCCCTTCACCTGACCCTGACCCTTCTGGCCCTGCTGTTCCTGGCTCCCCTCTACCTGATGATGGTTTATGCAACACTGCCAGACAACGGCATTTACTCTGGAGCCGTGTGGTTCGGCTCTGAAGCCGCCAAAAACTTCCAGAACCTGCAAGCCGACACCAACTTCATCCGTGCCCTCACCAACTCCCTGATGATTGCGGTGATTTACACCACGGTCAGCCTGTTCCTGACCAGCATGGCTGGATTTGCATTCACCAAATACGACTTTGCAGGCAAGAACTTCTGGTTCGGGATCATTCTGGCAACACTCGCCATTCCTGCTTTCGTGACCATCATTCCTCAGTACATCCTGATGGCCAGCAACTTCAAGCTCACCAACACCTACTGGGCCGTGGTGTTGCCCGGTCTGGCCAACACAGTGGGCATCTTCTACATGCGCCAATCTTTCATGAGCGTCCACAATGACCTCCTCAATGCAGCACGCATTGATGGAGCCAGCGAATGGCGGGTGTACTGGCAGATCGCCCTGCCTGTGGTGCGTCCGGCTCTGGCAGCTCTGGCGATTCTGCTGTTCCTGACCAGCTGGAACGATTACCTGTGGCCCCTCCTCGTGCTGAACAACAAGGACGCTTACACCATTCCCGTGGCTCTGGGGACTCTGGTGGGTCTGAACCGCGTCTCCTGGGGCGGAATCATGATGGGAACTGCGATTTCCACCGTGCCTTTCCTGATCCTGTTCATGGTGGCCCAGAGACACCTGATTGCTGGCATCGCAGGGGGATCTGTCAAAGGATGACACACCAGACCGGAACACAAGATCTTGTGAACCACCTGGCGCTCGGGGTATGTGACTACCCCGAGCACGTCCCTGCCGACCGCTGGGAGGTTTACGCCAAGCAACAAAAAGAACTGGGCCTCACGTATGTTCGGATTGCCGAATTTGCATGGAGCCTGATGGAGCCCCACGAAGGCCAGTACCAGTGGGATTGGCTGGACGATGCAGTCAACATCCTGCACAAAGAAGGTCTGAAGGTGGTGCTGTGTACACCCACAGCGACCCCTCCGGCCTGGCTCATTCGCAAGCATCCAGAGATTCTGGCCCATGACCCTCAGGGGCGGGTGCGGGCTTTTGGATCTCGCAGGCATTATGACTTTGCTTCACAGGTGTACCGTGAGCATTCCCGGCGCATCACCAGAGCCATTGCTGAGCGTTACGGCCAGCATCCCGGCGTGGTGGGCTGGCAAACCGACAATGAATTCGGTTGCCATGACACCACCCGCAGTTATGGTCCTGCCAGCACCAAGGCTTTCCCGGTCTGGCTGGAAAAGCGTTACGGTACTCTGGCCAAATTGAACGAAGCTTGGGGCAATGTGTTCTGGAGTCAGGAGTACACTGCATGGGATCAAATTGAACCCCCAAACCTGACCGTCACTGAGCCCAACCCCAGCCATGTGCTGGATTACGCCCGTTTTGCTTCTGATATGGTCAAAGAATTTCAGGAAGAACAGGTGGAGATCCTGCGTGAACTTTCACCGGGTCGTTTCATCACCCACAACTTCATGATTTTCTTCCCGGAGTTTGACCATTATCAGGTCTCTGAATGCCTTGATTTTGTCAGCTGGGACGCTTACCCAACGGGCATGCTGGAATTCTTTGCCTTCTGGGAAAGCGAAGAGACCAAACTGAAGTATGCACGCACAGGTCACCCGGATTTGATCAGCTTCAACCATGACCTTTACAGGGGCCTGAAAGCATACTCCACAGGCAAGCAAACCGGCTTCTGGGTGATGGAGCAGCAGTGCGGGCAGGTGAACTGGTCCACATACAATCCCCTGCCTGCCGATGGAGCTGTCCAGCTCTGGACGGCGCAGGCGTGGGCACACGGTGCAGACACGGTTTCTTACTTCCGCTGGAGGGCTGCCACCATGGCTCAGGAAGTGATGCACTCAGGCTTGTTGCGTCACGATGAGACTTTTGACCGTGGATACCATGAAGTCAAAAGCCTGCAAACCGAACAATTCCCCATTGGGGATGTGCCAGCAAAAGTGGCCTTGCTGCACGATTACCGTTCGCTCTGGATTTTTGACCAGCAAAAACACAACGCAGACCTCAGTTACTGGCGTCAGGTGATGCTGTATTACTCCACCCTGCGCAGTCTGGGTGTGGACATCGATGTGATTCACCCCGAGTCTGACCTCTCTGGATATCAGGTGATTGTGGCCCCGGCCCTGACCCTCATGACTGAGAGGGCTGCAGAAAACCTGCAGCAAGCCAGCAACCATGCCCACCTGATTTTTGGCCCGAGAACCGCCTACCGGACCGAATCTGGGCGCACCCCTGAAGACGGACAGTTTGGACTGCTTTCTGATCTGGTGGGAGGCAAACTCAAAAACTTTGACTCCATGCGTCCGGGCTTGAAAGAAACAGTCTCTGGTTACGACGTGACGATCTGGTCTGAAAGTTACCGCCCTTTGGATGCCGAAGTTCTGCACGTCTTGGAGAGTGGCCCCATGGCAGGGGAATGCGCGGTGATGCGCAAGAACAACGTGCTGACCATTGGGGTGCATAGCTCTGGCCTGATTCACGACTTGATCCGTGACATTTTGATGGAAACGGGTGTTCCTGTCCTTGATGTTCCAGAGGGTGTGCGCGTTTCCAGAAGGGCAGGGAAGATGCTGGTTCAGAACTTCAACCCTTATGGCGTGGATTTCCTAGGGACCAGGTTGGCTGCAGTCAGTTTTGAATTGATGGAATGACTTTGATGGTGATCAAAAAGAAGCCCAGCAATTGCTGGGCTTCTTTTCGTGGTATGTGGTGCGTGTATCAGGGCTTGGGTGTGCTGATGATTCCATTCTCGGTGATGTTGAATACCTTGCTGCCATTGGCATGGACGATGGTGTAATCGTACTGTGCTGCACTGTCTCCAGTGATGGTCAGATTGGGATCCAAACAATTTTGGGTTCCATAAGAGGTGGGATCGCCTGTGAAAAAAGAAGCTGCTGGAAAGCTGGTGGATTGAGGGTTGTCAATCTTGTAGATGGCAGCGGCTTTGGCCAGAGAATTGGCGCAATTTTGCGAAATGGTGTTGTATGCGTGTTTGCGTGCACCGAGGAGGTTGGGAATCAGAACGGCAGCCAGAATGCCAATGATGGCAATCACGATCAGCAGTTCAATCAGCGTAAAACCGGCGAGGCTTTGCTGTTTACGCATGGGTCACTCCTGTTGAAGCAGCCTTTATCAAAAAACAGGGGCAAACTTGCCCCTGTTTTTGATATCCTTAAGGATTATTTGTCAACGCTGGTGATGCCGCTCTCGGTCACGGTGTAAACTTTGCTTCCGTTTGCGTGGGTCACAGTGTAGCTGTAGTTGGCAGCGCTGGCGCCACCAACAGTGATGTTGGCATCAACACAGCTGTTGGTGCCATATTTCTCGGACTTGGCAGCATCACCTTCAAGTTCGGTATAAGCAGGGAAGGTGGTAGAGGTGGGGTTGTCGATCTTGTAGATGGCAGCGGCTTTTGCCAGAGCGCCAGCGCAGGTTTGTGCGGCTGCGTCGTAGGCGCGTTTGCGGGCACCCAACAGGTTGGGGATCAGCACGGCGGCCAGAATGCCGATGATGGCGATCACGATGAGCAGCTCGATGAGGGTGAAACCGGCGTTTGCTTGACCTTTACGCATGTAAAAGCTCCTTTTGTTCTCCAGATCACGCATGTATAAAGACCGGAGGAACAGGTTGAATTGCTGTTAAGGGGGATGAGAACTTCCTTAACGATTCACAGTATATACCATAAATCTTCCAAAAATCTTACACATTCTGAATGGGTGGTCGCAGATGGGTTTAGAATTTTATTACAGGAAAGTGACAAAAAATTTGTGTATCATTCCTGACTGAAATTTCTCCTTTTGATCGATTTCTGAAAAGATTTTTGGGTAAAATTTATCATCGCGGATGGGCAAGTCGGCCTCTTCTTTCAAAGTTGTCCCTTCGGAAGTGACCTATAAACATGAGAAATCTGATGGTGTGCACAGTCTTCATGTGGGACAAATTGCTCTGATCAAGTGCAAAGCACCTCACTTTTAGGCTTAGACATCTCAGAAACCCCTATAGTAGGAATACCCAGAGTCGTGATAACCTAGACAAAATTAGACCAAGTCTATAAATGGAGGTTTAAGGTGCTCCCAATCCTGCACCAGGTGCTGTTCGCCATCTTCGGAATCCTGGCCGTGGCCTACAGTTTGCGAGGCTTCAAACAGGTGTACGCCAACATTCGAGCGGGTCGAAATGCTGTCGAATTGCGGTTCAATGAACCCATCAAACGGCTGATTTACTCCCTTGCCACCACCCTGACCCAATCCAGGGTGTTCCGCAAACGTCCTCTGGTCAGTTTCTTCCACAGCCTGATCATGTACGGTTTCACCTTTTACCTGCTGGTGAACCTGATTGACGGTCTGGAAGGATACTTCCACATTGAAATCAAATCCAGCACAGTGATCGGCGCCACTTACAACTTTCTGGCAGATTTGCTCAGCCTTGGGGTGTTGCTGGGCGTGATTGCTCTGGCTTTGCGCCGTTTCTCGCCCAGAGGCAAAAAGGTCTTCTCCTGGAATGACCGGACCCTCCTGCATCCCAAAGTGCTGGACCGCTACATCTCCAGAGACAGCATCATCGTGAGCAGTTTCATTCTGTTTCACGTGGGCTCCAGAATCCTCGGGCAGGGCTTCAAACTGATTTACTTCAGTGAAGGAGGCAATTACCGGGATGCCTACCAGCCTCTGGCCTCCAATGTGGCTGGAATGCTGACTGGTTTTGGGGTGACCCCAGAGACCGCCATCACCGGATTCGCACTGTGTTACTGGGGGGCTCTGGGCAGCATCCTGCTTTTCCTGAGTTACTTCCCTTACTCGAAGCACATCCACCTTTTCATGGCTCCGGTCAAATACACGGTCAAACGCTTTGAGAACTCGGGCACTTTGCCTTTGCAGCAGGTGGATCTGGAAGCCGAAGAACTCAAGATTGGTGCCAAGCACATGAACGATCTGGAGTGGCCCCGACTGATCGATGCGTACGCCTGCATTCAGTGCAACCGTTGTCAGGATGTGTGCCCCGGAACCCAGACCGGCAAGGCCCTGAGCCCTGCTGCCATGGAAATCAACAAACGGATGGCGTTCAACTCTGGTGATGAGAATGTGATCCTGCTGGACATGGTGATCTCTCCAGAGGCCGTGTGGGCCTGCACCACCTGTGGAGCCTGCATGGAGGTGTGCCCGGTTCAGAACGAGCAGATGCTGGACATCATTGACATTCGCCGCAATCAGGTGATGGTGGAGGGGGATTTCCCTCAGGAACTCAACATGGCTTTCCGTGGCATGGAGCGTGCCGGAAACCCGTGGGGGATTTCTCAGGACAAACGCATGGATTGGGCTCAGGGGCTGCATGTTCCCACCATCGACCAGAATCCCAACCCGGATGTGCTGTATTGGGTGGGATGTGCTGCTGCATATGATCCCGGTGCCCAGAAAGTGGCCCGCAGCTTTGTGCAACTGCTTGAACGGGCCAGAGTCAACTTCGCAGTGCTGGGCAAAAAAGAAACCTGCACCGGAGACAGTGCTCGCCGTGCAGGCAACGAACTCCTGTTTCAACAACTGGCAGACAAGAACATCGGCAACCTCAATGCTGCAAATGCCAAATTGATTGTGGCCACCTGCCCCCACTGCATGAACACCCTCAGAAATGAGTATCCGCAGTTTGGTGGAAACTATCAGGTGATGCACCACACGGAATACTTGGAGTTGCTGCTGAATGACCACCGATTGGAGCCCATCGACAAAGGTGGCGAGGTGACCTTCCACGATCCCTGTTATCTGGGCCGTCACAACGGGGTCTACGATGCCCCCAGAGATGTCCTGAAAAGCATGGGCACCACAGTGTTGGAGCTTGAACGCACCCGAGAAAAGAGTTTCTGCTGTGGTGCAGGTGGAGCCCAGTTCTGGAAAGAGGAAGAAGAAGGGGAGACCCGCATCTCCGAAGCCCGTTTTCAGGAAATCCAGCGCCGTCTGGATGGTGCCAAAGAAGGCAAGACTGTGGCTGTCGGATGCCCTTTCTGCAAAAGCATGCTGAATTCCACCCCCGGCAAAGCTGAAACCACCATCGAAGTCAAAGATGTGGCAGAACTGTTGCTGGAACGTGTGGGAGGCGCAACATCACCTGCTGAAATTCCTGCTGAACCGCAACCTTCTGTAGAAACCACACAAACCACCCCACAAGCCAATGTGGTAGAGGCCCGAGTGGAACCTGCTCCAGAGGTAAAACCCCAGACTGCAGCACAGGAGACAGCATCTGCGTCTGAAACTGCACAGGAAAGCGCGCCACGCAAGAAGTGGGGCAGCAAAACCACCCCCCCCACAGAGCCCTCAGAAACACCTGAGACTCCTGCAACTGCACCAGAACTGCCAGCTCAGGATTCCAGCCCTCGCAAGAAGTGGGGAGCCAAAAATACAGAAACTCCTGTTACAGAACCTCCTGCACAGACTGCCTTGCCAGAGGCATCCGAACCTCAGAGCGCTGAAACTGCTCCTGCCCGCAAAAAATGGGGAGCCAAAAGCACAGAAGCATCAAGTGAGGCCGCTGCCATTCCTGCAGTCGAGGAGACCCTTTCGGACAGCACAGAGCCAGCGCCTGCACGCAAGAAGTGGGGCACAAAATCGGCTGATCCTGTGCAGCCCGCTCCAGAAACTGCACCTGAAGCGACACCCACTTCAGAGGAGGCACCTCGCAAGAAGTGGGGAGGAAACAAATCCACTCCAGTGGAAAGTGCTCCAGAGCTTGCGGAATCTCCTGCCCTGAAAGAAGAACCAACAGGTCCTGTTGCGACGCCCCCTGCACGCAAGAAGTGGGGTGGCAAATCCCAAGAAAAACCTGTTGAAACTCAAGCAGCGGAGCCATCAACAGAGAAACCAGAGGAAGCCCCTCAAGCGGTTGAGCCTTCAGCAAGTTCCCCTTCAAATGCTGATGCCCCTGAAACTCCCTCCACAGAGGGCCGCAAGAAATGGCAGCCCAAAAAACCTCAAGGGTAAGCTCAGCCCAGACGAAAAGAAAGGCGCACATGCGCCTTTCTTTTTTGGGTTCTTGTGTTTTGGAGCCCTCGTGTTTTAAAGGGGACTGCGGTTCACGGTGGTGCTTGCCAGCAGGTTGCCGTTCTGGTCCAGCACACGCAGGCTGGTGTACTTGCCAGCCACGGTGAACAGACCCCATGGGCTGGTGAGGGCCTGGGTGGTGATGGATCCAGGTTTCGGACTGGACACCGTCACGCGCACGGTCAGCACGGTGCCTCTGGATTCCATGCTGTTGACTTTGAATCCGTATCCACCCGAGGAACGCTGTCCAAGGAACAGGAACACAGCAGAGGAGTTCGCAAAGTTGATGTCGGGAACGGCAGGAGCGGGCAGGATGTAGGCGTTGGCTTTCTGCCAGATGGTGGCAAAAACACTGTCGCTGGTGACCAGCGCAGCCCCGAAGTCCTGATTCCGATAGGTGCTGTTGCCAGCGTATTCAACCTGGGTGTATCGCACTGCGCCTCCGGTGGGACGGTTCTCTCTTGGAATGCCTTCTTGCACATACAGGGCGGTGGTGCGGTAACGGGCTGGGGCGGGTTCAACGGTCAGTCGGGCATCCGGGGCATCTTTCAATACACCCACCACCAGAGGGGCATCTTTTTTCAGAACGTTGTTCAGGGCGTTGGCTTCATTGTCGGTCAGTTCGCCAATGCCACGCATGTCGCTGGAACGGAACTCAGGTTCTGCTTCTGTGGAGGATCTGGCACTCAGGCTGCCAGACAGACGGTACCAGTTGCCATTTTGCAGGAGGAACACACCTTCGAGATCTCTGGAGGTGCGAATGAAATAGTTGTCGGCAGCAGGATTGTAGGTGACAGAGAAATCTTTGCTGAGGGTGCTGTCAATGCTGCTGGTTTTGGTCATCAGGCTGCTCTGACCGCTGATGGACAGGGTGCCGGGCAAGGCAAAACTGTCTGTGGCCGTTTGGGTTTTCAGTTCGTAACCCAGACCATTGATTTTGACGGGTTTGGTGTTTTGCTCCATCTGGGTTTCGTAGAACCAGGTGATGCGGTCATTGGAATCACCGTAAAAGAGCACATCGTGAACTTCAAAGGTGGGACTTCCTTGCATGGCGGTACAACCCATGAGGAAGATGCTGATGGTGGCCAGTCTGGTTTTCATGAGAATATCCTACTGTGAACACGGTCTGGTTGCTTTAAGTTGCGCTTAATCCAAACTGGAGCTTCAGTTAACGTTCAAGAGCACCTGTACGGCCCTGTGGTCGGATCCGCGCTCTGGCAACACCTCATGTTGGGTGTGGCACAGGCCAGAGTTGTACCAGACCTGAGATTTGCGTTCTACAGGCAGGAAAGCAGGAAAAGTGTACCCGAGACCCAGTCCGATGGCTTCGTCAAACTGTTTCCTGAGAGGTTGTGCCCAGAGGCCTCTGGGCAGGGCATTGAAATTCCCGGCCAGTAAAGTGTATTTGTCTTTGCTCTGGGACAGGATTTTCAGCATGGCCTGCTGGTGCATCCGGGCATCTTCTTTGAAGGACAGGGGCTTGTTGACAGGGGGCAACTGGACATTCACCACCCGCACGGCCCGCCCTCCAATGCGAACATCGGTGATCAGGGCCTCTGGAAGGGCAAACTGCCGGACCACCGCAAAACGACTGGCTGTGATCAAACCTTGATGTTGGACCACCTGCCAGCCCACTTTTTGCAGCATACTGGCATAAATTCGCTGGTTGCTGCCGGTGTCTTGCAGCAACACCACCTCTGGATCATGCACATTGAGGGTGTCTTGCAACGCAAAAGGTGAGATTTTTCCAGAAGTGGTGCTGTAGGTGAACAGCCGAAAAGTCTTTCCAGAGCAGTCTTGAGGCAACGGAATGTTGAAGTTCATCAGGTACACCAGCACAAAAATCCAGCACAGGGCCTGAACGTCCAGAGCTGCCCAGTTTTTGCGCCGGAATGCACCATATCCCAGCAGCACCAAGGGCAGCAGGTAAAAGAAGTGGGGTGAGTAGGTCAGGATGGCAGAAACATCTGATCTGGAAGGATCAAATTCCTCAAAGATCCAGAGCACAACGGTGAGCAGCAAGTAGAAAAGGGACCAGAGGGTCAAACGCACAGACCCATTATAGGGATCTATTCTGTTTTGACCATAAGGCGCATGCCCTGACGGACCTTTTGAAGGGTGGCTCTGGAGGTGACTCTGGCGGTTTCGGTGTGGTCGAGGAGCAGGGCGGTCAATTCAGGGTGCTTTTCGTTCAGAGCAGAGCGTCTTTCCCTGAGGGGTTGCAGGTGGGTGTTGATCTTTTCGGAAAGCTCTTTTTTGCATGACACACATCCCCGTTGACCCTGCGTGCACTCCTGATGCACCTGCCCGAGGTTCTCTGGCTGAAAGAGGGCATGGTAGGTGTAGACGGTGCAGACCTCTGGATGTCCCGGATCGTTTTTGCGGATCTTTTGAGGGTCGGTCACAGCCCCCATCACTCTTTGTTGGGTGACCTCTGCAGAATCGGCCAGATGGATGGCGTTCCCTAGGCTTTTTCCCATTTTCTGTTGCCCATCCAGGCCTTTGATGCGCCTGTGCTGGGCCATCAGGGCTTGTGGCTCTGGGAACACCTCGCCATAGTACCGATGGAAAGTGCGAATCAATTCACGGCTCTGTTCCAGAATGGGCAACTGGTCTTCGCCCACGGGGACCACCTCGGCCTGAAATGCAGCAAGATCCGCTGCCTGACTGATCGGATAGCCCAGAAAGCCATAAGTCACCGATTCGCCAAACAGGGCCTGTTTCTGCCGGATTTCATGGCGCACTGTGGGATTTTGCTGCAAGCGCGACAGGGTCACCAGATTGGAAAAAAACACCGTCAATTCGGCAATCTCAGGGACCTGAGACTGCAAGACAAAAGTGCAGTGCTCTTCTTTGAGGCCCACAGCCAGATTGTCTTTCAGGACCTCCAGAACATTTTCAGAGACCTGCTCTGGGTGGTGGAAGTGATCGGTCAGGGCCTGCACATCAGCAATCAAAATGAAATTCTGATGCTGCTCCTGAAGGGCCACTCTGGACTGCAGAGATCCAAAATAATGCCCGAGGTGCAACTTGCCTGTGGGCCTGTCTCCTGTCAAAAGGCGAGGTTTGTTGGGGATGGACATGGTGTGCTCCTTTCAAGTCACAAAACAAAAACCGCCCGGTTTCCCGAGCGGTTCTGGCGCAACAAAGAACTCAACCTCGGGGAGGACCGAGGTTCAGCCAGTTCAGTTGTGCGTGGCAAAGTGACATACTCCAGAGTTTAGGGGCAAGTTCGATTCCTGCAATGCGACTTTTGGCTTAGTGCAAAGTTTTCCAGACATGTTAGATTGATCGCATGTCCGTATCTTCCATGCCTGCCTTGATGGCCGATGTGACCATTGAATGGTCTGATTATGAACCCCGTTATCAGGAACTGTTGCAACGCGACCTGACGCCCGAGACGGCCACCCAGTACCTGCAAGACTGGAGTGACCTCACCGCAGAAATCATCGAGAAAAGCACCATTCTGGGTGTGCGTGCAGACCTGAACACCGCTGAGAAGTCCATTCAGGACAAGTACCTGACTTTTGTCAAAGAAACCAACCCCAAGATTTCCAGCGCAGATGCAGCCGTCAAGGCGAGACTGGTGGCTCTGGAAGGCTACGCGCCACCTGAAGATGCTGTTTTGATCCTCAAGCGATTCAAAACCGAAAGCCAGATTTTCCGTGAAGAAAACTTGCCCCTGTTTGCAGAACTCGCTGAGCTCAGCCAGCAGTACAGCCAGATCACCGGCAACATGCTGGTGGACTTCCGTGGTGAGCAGATCACCGCACCCAGAGTGGAACAACTCCTGCTGGAACCCGACCGTGAACTTCGTGAAGAGGTCTGGAAGGCTTGGCAGGATGCCCGACTGCGCATTGCCCCCCAGCTCGACGAAGTGTTCATGAAGCAACTCGCCCTGCGTCAGCAGGTGGCCCGCAATGCAGGGTTCCAGAACCATCAGGAATTCATCTGGAAGATGTACCACCGTTACGATTACACCCCTGCAGATGCCCGGCAATTCCAGCAAAGCATTGAGCAGGAAGTGGTGCCTTTTGCTCTGGAATTGCTGGAACAGCACCGTCAGGGACTTGGGGTGGACAGCCTCAAACCCTGGGACTTCTACTGGCGTTCCCAGATGGACCCTCTGGCCCGAGCACCCCTGAATCCGTTCAAAACCGTGGATGAACTGGAAACCAAAATCCAGAAGGTGTTTGCCAGTCTGAGCCCTGAACTGGGAGAGCAGTTTGAGTTGTTCCGTCAGGAAGGGTCCATGGATCTGGGCTCCAGAAAAAACAAAATGAGTCACGCTTACTGTGCCTCTTTGCCCACCCGCAAATTGCCTTTTGTGTTGCAAAACGTGGTGGGCATGGAAGGGGATGTGACCGTCACCCTGCACGAATTTGGACATGCGTTCCACGGTTACAGCAGCATGAAGCAAAACCGTTTTGTCTGGAACGGTTTCTCTGCCACCGAATTTGTGGAGGTCCCATCACAGGGGATGGAATGCTTGGCAATCCCTCACCTCGGGGCGTTCTACACCCCAGAAGAAATCCAGAGGGTCAAAGAAGCCCAGATCTTGCGTGTGGTGCACATCCTGCCCTGGATTGCTTTCATGGATTCCTTTCAGGATTGGGTGTACACACAGGCCCCTGAAGATGTCACCATCGAACAGATTGATGCCAAGTGCCGCGAACTGATCAACCGCCTGCAACCCCAGCCCTCATGGGAAGGTTTTGAAGCGCAACAAGGCAAAGCATGGCATTACCACCACATTTTCACCTCACCCTTTTACTACATCGAGTACGGCCTGAGCTGGCTGGGTGCCCTGCAACTCTGGCGCAACTCCTTGCAGGATCCCGCAGGTGCCCTTGAAAAGTATCAGGCTTCTCTGGCCCTTGGAGACACCCGCTCTGTGCCTGAGCTCTACGAAGCTGCTGGTCTGAAGTTTGCTTTTGACCGTGAAACCATCCGTGACCTGATGGGTTTCTTGCGCGAGCAAATGTAAACCTGCTGTGAACCTGAAAAGCAAAACGCTGGAAGTCAAACTCCAGCGTTTTTGCTTTTTTCGTGGATGGTTTAACGGATGCGCCGGGTGGATTCACGGATCACCAGTTGCAACTCTGGAGCCTCCAAGTGCACATCTTCACCGTTGATCAGGGCCAGCAAGCCTTCTGCAGCCTGACGCCCGAGTTCGTGCATCGGTTGGCGCACAGTGGTCAATGGGGGAGAGAAGTATTCAGAGGTTTTGGAGTCATCGAAGCCCACCAGAGAGACCTCTTCTGGAACGCGAATTCCACGACGGTACAGGGCCAGCCTTGCCCCATAAGCCATCTGGTCGTTGGCGGCAAAAATGGCGGTGAACATGACTCTGGACTCCAGCAGGGTGGCCACCCCGATCAGACCAGCAGACTCATGGTAGTCTCCCTCCACGAGCAAGCGTTCATCCTGATCAAGGTTTGCAGCTTCCAGTGCATCTTTGTAAGCATGCAGGCGTTCAATGGCATCTGGATGGTCCTTGGGACCTGCGATGTGGGCGATTCTGGTGTGTCCCAGCTCAAACAGGTAATCCATCAGTTTGCGGGTGGCCCAGTAGTTGTCCAGAATCAGGCTGTGGTTTTCCCGCTCTGGAATTTTGCGGCCAATGGCAATGATGGGCATGCTCTCTGCAAGGCGGGTCAGGGTGTCTTCGGCGAGGCTGCCCCCCATGATGATCAGACCGTCTACGCGGCCCATCAGGCGTTGCAATGCGGTTTCTTCATCTTTGGAATCCCAGTGGCCATCCACAAAGACTGGCACATAGTCTGTGCCCTGCAGTGCCTCTTGCACCCCGAGCAGCGCATCGTTGTAAAAAGGGCTGGAAATATCCTGGGTCAGCACCCCGATGGACATGGTCAAACCGCGCACCAGTCCCTTGGCGATGATGTTGGGCTGGTAATTCAATTTGCGAATGGCTTCTTCTACCGCATGGCGTTTGCGCTGGCTGACGTTGGCTGTGCCACTCAGGATGCGTGAAACGGTGCTGGGAGAGACGCCGGCCTCCTGGGCTACTTCAACCAATGTGACCATTCTTTTCATGGGATTCCTGTGTTTCTCCTGATTTTTGCGACCAGAACAGGTCAGAGCAATGAAATCGTTTGCCTTTATTTTATCAGCCTGAAATCGTTTGTCAATCGAAATCATGGCTTCAGATCCATGGATTTCTCTGGTGAATCCATGAAAAGTCCTTTCATGGATTTTTATCGTGAAGGAGACCCTCAGGATTTTCAAAAGCCTGTCGAACTTCGATCGAATTGAGATAGACAAGATTGAGCAACGGCATCAAATTGCAATGTTTTCTTTACAAAGCCTATTGCGAATCTGCCACAATAAGGGGAACCCCTGAGGCGGGGATATGCCATGCAACCCCAGGACCAACTGCTCCATCAATTGAAACACCACAATTACAACTTTTTTTTGCCAGCAGCATTGCTGCTCACGGGCCATCATCTGATTGGGCTGAAAAACCCCACAGAGCAAACCGTGGTGTTTTTCACGCTGGTGGTGCTGGCTTTGTCCAGCGTGATGTATTTTCGCAATCGACAGGGAGTTGCTCCATGGATGGATGTGATTTTCACCTGGGGACAACTGGGCATGTTGTGTTTCACCCTCTATTTTGAATGGCAGAATGCATTAGGCGTCACAGGAGGAGGGGTGTATTTGCTTCCTGCCTGGGGAATGATGATGGTGTGGCATTGGACGGTGCTTTACCACCAGACCCCAGCCTTTTCATTGGCCATCAGTGGGGCCTATTTCACAGCAACTGTTTTCTATTTTTCTGTTGCCAACAGCCAGGGGAACATTCAACTGCAATCTCTGGATGTGGCTGTGGTGGGTTTGCTGGCCATTTGCATCTGTCAGGCCATTCATCACGTTTACAAACAAGTGAGCGAAGAAGGAGAAAAAAGAGAAATGGCAGAGAAACTGGCCATCATTGATCCCCTGACCCGTTTGCCAAACCGACGTGCTTTTCAAACCGATTTTGAAGTTGCAGTAGAGCAGCAACTGTCCACCCATCTGGTGGTTTTTGACATTGACCACTTCAAACGCATCAATGACCGACAGGGCCATGACGTGGGAGATCTGGTCCTGCAGCACATCGCAGCACAGTCCTCAGATGTTTTTTCAGACCATGGACGGTCTTACCGCTGGGGAGGAGAGGAATTCTGTGTGATTCTGCAAGACACCACACCAGAGGACACCGAAAGCCTGTGTGAGCATTTCCGGCGCCACATCGAGAAAACAGAATTCATCAATGAGCTCCGGGTGACCATCAGTGTGGGCATCACCAGGGTACAGCCATGGGACAACGCAGAAAGTGCTTTTCGCCGTGCAGATGGTGCCCTGCTGAATGTGAAGACCTCTGGTCGCAACAACATCCGCATGGTCTGACCTCGATGTGGTCTGACCTCGATTGCAAGAGGGACCGGAAGCCTGCCAGTTTCTGCCATCATCGTTTCATTTCTGCAGAGGCAAAATCAGTATAATTGTAAAGATTCTGATGCATAATCCACATCACAGACCACTGTTTTTGCTGGCTGTCAGCACCCTGATCGTAGGTTGCAACAGCACCATTCTGGTTCCCGCCGACGGACAGGGTGAAGTCACCCTGAACCTTGTGCTTCCTCAAGGTGTGGTGTCCCAGAGGGCACAACCTGAGGGCCTTCCCAACGAGCATCTGGTGACTTTTGCCTCCCGCTCAGAGATGCAGCTTTTCCGTTCTGCCAGTGTGATTTCTCGAAATGCCGAGACAGCACAGGTGCTGGTCAAAACCAACCATCCTGAAACTTTGCAGAACCTCCCAGGTGTGTTGCGGGTTCAGCCCAATTACCGGTATGACAAACTGGCGACCCCCAATGACCCTTACCTGAACACGGCATGGGATCCTCAAAACCCCAACACCAAACAGTGGTACCTGACCCAAATGGGTGCCCAGAGTGCCTGGGACGATCAGGGCACCACCACCCCGGTCAAAGTTGCTGTTCTGGATGATGGCTACACTTTCCACAAAGACTTGAAACCCGAGAGCTTGGATCTGCAACCCATCGGATGCAACACCCAGACTGGCGAAAACTGTCTGAATCCGGCAGACCGCAACGATGACCCTTACTATCAGGATGAGTCTCTTCCTTCGCACAGCATGTCCATCATTGGCCTGATTGCCGCCACCACGAACAATCAGGAGGGGGTGGCTTCGCTGAACTGGAATGGCAACCAGAGTGCTCCCATTCAGGTGGTTCCCATCAACATCTACACCGCCTCCGGAGGATCCAGCACCGACATCATTGCCAAAGGCATCCGCACAGCCATCAAGAAAAACGCCAAAGTCATCAACCTGAGCCTTTGCCTCACCAGTGCCGGGGTGTGCTCCAACACCGTTTCCGATCCTGTGCTGGATCAGGCTTTGAAAGAGGCCAGAGATGCAGGTGTGGTGGTGGTGGCATCGGCTGGAAATTACAACAAACCCTATGTGGGTTATCCAGCCAACAATGCCAACGTGGTCAGTGTTGGAGGCACAGACATCAACAAACAGAAAACCTGGTTCTCGCACTATGGCGGGCGCCTTCGCATGGTGGCCCCTGCTGAAGGCTTGTTGATGTTCCGTGCGGTTGCCGACGCCAACCGCACCGAGCAGTCCACCTACATGCTGAACTCCGGAACAAGTTTCAGTGCTCCTCTGGTGGGTGCTGCTGCAGCTTTGCTGTACAGCAAACGTCCAGAGGCCACATGGGAACAGGTGGTGGGTGCTCTGGTGAACAGCGGAGAGGACCTCACAGATCCCCAGTTCCCAAATGTGAAATTCTTGCGTGTGGACCGAGCTTTGCAAGAGATTACAGGCAATCCTGCTCCGCCACCTCCCCTCAGGAACACCTTCGAAGCCAGAGTGGACATTCCCAGAGCCAACATTTCCACCACTGTGGAGTTTGATTTTCTGGCCAACACCCTGAATGTTTTTTCCAACCGCACCATGGATTCAGGGTTGTATCAGGTGAATGCCCGCATTTACGATCGATTCAATCCATCTGTGACCGTGTACACCTGCTCGGGCAGTTTCTGGGTGAAGCGTGGAGATGTGGTGAACCGCGACATCCAATGCAAATGAACCGTTGACTTCGCTCAAAACAAAAGCTCCTCCCAAATGGAGGAGCTTTTGTTTTGAGCTTTACAGGATCAGCGCAGGTTGCGATAACGGCGAATCAGGTGGTTGGTGCTGCTGTCGTGGTTCAGTGCAGTTGCATCTGCAGATTCCAGCTCAGGGGTGATGCGGTTGGCAAGCACCTTCCCGAGTTCCACGCCCCACTGGTCGAAGCTGTTGATGTCCCAGATCACGCCCTGCACAAACACCTTGTGCTCGTAAAGGGCAATCAGTTGACCCAGCACAAAGGGGGTCAGGCGGGTGGCCAGCAAGGTGTTGGTGGGACGGTTCCCCTCGAAGGTTTTGTGCTGAACAAGGCTGCCCGAGATGCCTTCTGCTGCCACTTCCTCGCTGGTTTTGCCGAAAGCCAGAGCTTCGGTTTGTGCAAAAAAGTTGGCCATCAGGAGGTCATGGTGACGGCCACTGGGATTGAGGCTCTGGGCAAATCCAATGAAGTCAGCAGGGATCAGTTTGGTGCCCTGATGGATCAGCTGGTAGAAGGCGTGCTGGCCGTTGGTGCCGGGTTGTCCCCACACCACAGGTCCGGTCTGGTAATTCACCACTTCGCCGCCCACACGCACGTATTTGCCGTTGCTTTCCATGTCCAGTTGCTGCAGGTAAGCACTGAAGCGGGCAAGGTACTGGTCGTAAGGCAGGATGGCCACGCTCTCTGCACCAAAGAAATTGTTGTACCAGATGCCCAAGAGGCCCATCAAAACAGGCAGGTTGGCTTCCAGAGGAGCGTTCTGGAAGTGCTGGTCCATGGCATGGAAGCCCGAGAGCATGTCACGGAAGTGGTCAGGACCAATGGCGATCATCAGGGACAGACCAATGGCGGAGTCCATGCTGTAACGGCCTCCCACCCAGTCCCAGAAGCCGAACATGTTGTCGGTGTCGATGCCAAACTTGCTGACCTCTTTGGCGTTGGTGGACACAGCCACAAAGTGTTTTGCCACAGCCGCATCATCTTTGAGGCCAGAGAGCAACCAGTTCCGTGCCGAGTGGGCATTGGTCAGGGTCTCGATGGTGGTGAAGGTCTTGCTGGAGACCACAAACAGGGTTTCCTCGGGGTTCAGGCCATGCACGGCTTCTGCAAAGTCGGTCCCGTCCACGTTGGAGACGAATTTGCAGGTGATGCCACGGTTGCTGTAAGCACGCAGGGCTTCGTAAGCCATCACAGGTCCGAGGTCAGACCCACCAATGCCGATGTTGACCACGGTTTTGATGGGCTTGCCGGTGTACCCCAGCCAGCTTCCAGAGCGGACTTTCTCACTGAAGGCAGCCATGCGGTCCAGCACTTCATGGACCTCTGGGACCACATTGACCCCATCTACGATGATTTCTGCACCTTTTGGGGCACGCAGAGCGGTGTGCAGCACGGCACGGTTTTCGGTGGTGTTGATTTTCTCGCCAGAGAACATCGCGGCGCGGTGTTGTTCCAGACCGGCTTCTCTGGCCAGATCCAGCAGCAGTTTGAGGGTCAGGTCATTGACGCGGTTTTTGGAGTAGTCCAGAAACAGACCGTCTGCTTCGGCGGTGAGGCGTTCACCTCGGGTGGGGTCCTGCTGAAACAGTTCGCGCAGGTGAAGGTGCTGAATCTCTTGATAATGCGCCTCAAGGGCTTTCCATGCGGGGAGTTCAGTGGGGTTCTTCAACATGTGTATAATTTACACCAATTCGGTGGGGACTCGAAAAGAAACGTTTGTCACCTGCACCCAGTCCAGAGCCCAACCTTGCATTTTCTGCTCTGGGTGGTGCTTCAACTTGCTTAAACAAGGCCGGGCGCAGTTCAATGCAAAGCTTGAAGTTTGGCCCGTCCACTGAAAAAGCTTTCAGCTCTCAGCCGTCAGCTTTCAGCAAAAAGCCCACCAAAAAGCTTTTGCTTTCGGAGACAGCAAGACCCATAAGCAAAGCCCCTCAGGTTTTCAGATCAAAAGGCAGAAAACTTTTCTTCTGGCTGATGGCTTTCTCCGTTTGCATCGTGACCTGCGACTTTGAGCTTCCCTTGATGCTGGGCTTGTGCTCCAAATCAGCAGCCCGAATCAGGTCCACTTCAAATTACAGAGTTTTGGAAGGCTACCCCCTATGCTGAAAGGCAAATGACACAACCCGGCGACTTGCTTCCCAGAGACCACAGCCTGCTCTGGCCCTCAGAAACCCGGCCCCTGCAAGGCCAGAAACGACACTGGCCCGGCAACAGCATCCGGGACACCGGGCTTGCAGAGCTTTTGCAGCATTTGCAACGTGCCAGTGGGGCTTCCAGTGCGGTGCTCTCAGAAGCCTTGTTGGATTTGTGCACAGACCCTTCTGTGATTTTTTACAGGCAAGAGGTGCTGGAAGATGTCCTCAAAAACCCCAGCCTTGCCCAAGGTTTTCAGGAGGTGATTCCACACATCACCACCCTTACGGATTATGTGGCGAGTCGGGAACGAAGGCTCACCCCACTCCACGAAGTGAGCTGGAGGCTGGGAGAGCTTGAACTGTACTTGCAATGCGTGGAAAGTTTGCTGGGTGTGCTGCAACATCAACCTCTGAAATCTGCTGGTTTGCAGGGTTTGAAAGCAGTGCTGCAATCCCTTCAGGAAGATCCCCAGTTTCAATCCCTGAAACAGGAACTTCCAGAGATGCAGTCCCGGTTTGGTGGGTTGGCCAGCATCAGTATTGGGGTGAATCTGGATGCACAGCTCAAGCCAGAGGAGGCCACCTTGCTGGCGGTGCATGGTGAGCGCTTCAGGGGGGTGCCCATCCTGAAGCGTTTGTTTGGCAGCAAACCCCGCCCCGGACAGTTGGAGGGCATTGGACCCCTCCATGCCCTGCCTTACAAAGAAGACCTGATTGGAGGGGTGGCCATCCAGAGGCACGAACGGCAGGACAACCTGCTCAGTCCGCTTTTTGCAGACCTCACCCGCATTCTGGGCGATGTGGCCCAGCCCATTTCCAAAGCCCTCGGGAAGTACCTGAGTTTGAATGGCAAATTTCTTTCCCGCCTTGAACCCGAGCTGCATTTCTACCTCGGGGCAGCGCGCATCATCCAGCAATTGAAGCAGGCTGGAATGCCCATGTGCAGACCGAGCATCCGTCCCATGCAGGAAAGGGTGTGTCACATCGAGCAGAATTTCAATGTGACGCTGGCTTTGAGGCACCTGAACCGCGATGCTCAGGAACACCTTCCAGAGACCGTCATCACCAACAGGGTGCAGTTTGATGAAACAGGCCGGATCTTCCTGATCACTGGACCCAATCGGGGAGGGAAGACCACCTACACGCAGGCGGTCAGTCTCACCCAGGCGATGTTTCAGGCCGGATGGTACGTTCCGGGTGTCTCGGCAAGCATCAGTCCGGTGGATGCCATTTACACCCACTATCCGATGGAAGAACGTCCTGACCTTGAAACCGGACGCTTTGGCGAAGAGGCCTCACGTCTGGGCGAAATTTTCCAGAAAGCCACCCCTTACAGCCTGATCCTGCTCAATGAATCCCTCACCAGCACCAACCTTTCCGAAAGCCTGTTGCTGGCTGAAGATGTGGTCAAAGGACTGAGGATGCTCGGGGCCAGAGCCATCTTCAACACCCACCTGCATGAACTGGCCCACAAAGCACAACCCATCAACCAGAGCGTGGAGGGCACAGCAGACGTGGTGAGTCTCATTGCAGAGGTGCAGGTTGCAGACTCGGGAGAGGTGCAGCCCACGTACCACCTGCGTCCCGGTTTGCCTCAGGGCATCAGTTATGCCCGACGGATTGCAGACCAGCACGGTATCAGCCTGCACAAAATTGAAGAGGCCCTCAAAAAACGGGGCCTCTGAATGTTGCATCTGTCTGTTGAATCAGTGGGAAGCCACTTCTTTCAGCACCGGAAGGTGCAAGGTCAGGGTGGTGCCCACTCCGAGGGTGCTTTGCAGGGTGATTTTCCCCCCATGCTTTTCCACAATCCACTTGGCGATGGGAAGTCCCAGACCGGTCCCGCCCGGATCTTTTTCTCTGGACAACTGACCCCGATAAAAGCGCTCAAAGATTCTGGGCTGGTCTTCTTCTGCAATCCCCATCCCGGTGTCCGAGACATGGATCAGGGCATGCCTGCCTGTGCTTTCCATGTTCACCCGAATTTCGCCCCCTGCAGGGGTGTACTTGGAGGCGTTGTCCAGCAGGATCACCAGAACCTGCTTCAGGCGGTCATAATCCCCGAGGATGTCCACCTCTGGCAAATCCGACACTTGCAACTGGTGCTCTCGGGTCAGCATGCTGGTGCTCTTGAGGGCATCTTCAAGCACCGAAGACAGATCAAACTCCTCCATGCGAAGTTCGGTTCCAGCGTCCCCTTTCGCCAGAGCGAGCATGTCCTGCACCAAGCGGCTTAAACGGGTGGCTTCTCGGGCGACATCAGCAAGGGCTTCTTCTTTGTCCTCGTCTGCCATGTTGGAGTAACGGTGGATGAGGTCCAGATTTCCCTGAATGGCGGTCAATGGTGCACGCAGTTCGTGGGCTGCGTCGTTCACAAAGCGCTGCTGTGCCTGAGAAATTTCCCTCAGGGCCAACTCGGCTTCTTTCAGGTCGGTGATGTCCACAAGGGTGCCCAGCACTTGTGGGGTAGGCCCTGACAGATCTGCCCGACCACGCGCCATCACCCAGCGGTTGCTGCCATCCAGACGGGGAATGCGGATTTCCAGAGCAAAATCCTGATGGTTTGAGAGGCTGCTTTGCAGGTGTTCCTCAAAACTGGATTGGTCCTCAGGGTGGATGCCCGAGAGCAAATCCTGCAACGAAGGACGCATCGGAAAGTGGTCAAAGCCAAACATGTGGGCGGTCTGGCCCAGCCAGTCGATTTCTCCGGTGCTCGGGTTCCATTTCCAGGTGCCCACTTTTGTGGCTTCCAGGGTGAGGTTGAGCTGGTTCTGGCTTTCTTGCAACAGCAACGCGTCCTGTTTGCTGCGGGTGATGTCGGTGACGGTGATGCCAATCCACAGGATCACGCCGGGTTGGTTGGAGATCGGGTAGATGTTCACCAGATAAAACTCGGCGTGCATGCCCTGTCCGGTGCTGACCTCCACATCCCGAAAAGAACGGCCCGAGAGCAACACCCGTTTGCACATCCACTCCAGTTGCTGCAAGAGGGGACTCGGGATGCTGGAGTAGGAGGTGCCTGCCATGTCGTCCAGTGGAAAGTGGGCAAACTGGGCGAATTTCTCGTTGACATTCAAAAAATTCAGATCGGAGTCCAGCAGGCACATGCCGACCGGGGTTTCCTGAATCATTCTGGAAATCTGCAACTGGGTGCTGACCAGTTGCTCGTTCAGGCGGTGGCGCTCCAGAGCAGAATCAATGGTGCGTTTGAGGGTCTCACTGTCCAGATTGTTTTTGCTGAGGTAATCCAGAGCTCCGGCTTTCAGGGCACTGACCGCAGATTTTTCATCGCCGTTGCCGGTCAGGGTGATCACCACGGTTTTGAGGGGAAGCTGGGAAAGCCTCTCCAGAAAGGTCAGGGCGTTCATGTCGGTCAGGTTGAAATCCAGAAAAATCAATTCTGGTGTGTTCAATGTCAGGGCATGCAGCCCATCCTGTCCACTGGGTGCAACAGTGAATTCGAAGGTGTGGTCAGGCAACCGACGCAATCGCCTGATCAGCAATTCAGAATCATCGGGGTTGTCCTCTACAATCAGAACTTTCAATGTCATGGATCAGACCTTTTTGGGCTTATTGGGTGGCTTTCAGGGGTGCGCATGGCAGTCTCTCTTGAGATTACAGCACATTTCTGAATGCAGCATCGTACCCCATGTGATGTTCTTGTGCCCGAGGCTTGTTATACAATCCGCTGTATTTCAGCTGAAGAAGTGCTAGAGATAGAAGTTTGCCCGTGGTATTTTGTGATGCCCGGCATGCCGGATGTGGAGGTTGCCCTGTGCTTGCCCTGTGTGTTCCGGCCTGTAGCAATTTTTGCTGTTTGAGACTGGAAACTGAATTCAAAATGAGTGTTACAGGAGGTGGGTCATGAACCTGCTCTCTTTGGTGTTTGGTGCGTTGTTTGGATTTGCCCTTGGAAAATGGATGCCCCAGAGGAAAGAGAACCTCGGGGTGTCTCAGCCTGTTGTGCCTTCTGACCACAGTGTATTGCAGGCCCTCAAAGACCTCTCCCATGATGCTTGGTGGGTTTACAACGCGCAGGGAGAGACCGTGGACTGCAACCGCTGTGCCCGTGACCTGCTCTCCCTTGCTCCAGAGCAGGATTTTCCGGATGCCCACAGCCTCAAGCTTTATCTGGCAGACAGTCAGACTG
Source organism: Deinococcus misasensis DSM 22328 (assembly GCF_000745915.1). Lineage (NCBI taxonomy): Bacteria > Thermotogati > Deinococcota > Deinococci > Deinococcales > Deinococcaceae > Deinococcus > Deinococcus misasensis. The sequence continues at coordinate 58,633 of NZ_JQKG01000005.1, read as the reverse complement.
CTGTGACGGCCCTCTGGGAAGAGGTGCTCAAAAGCCCATTTCGCCATGAGGACCGCTGGTTGGAAGTGCAGGAGGTGCGCAAACCCATTCGCCTGTCGGTGCAGCCTCTGGATGGGCAGGGTGTGCTTTTTCTGGTGCAGGACCGCACGGCGGAACTCACCCGAGAAGTGACCGCTTCGGCCTATACGCCAGAGCAACTTCAATCCACCAATGATGCCCTGCATGTTCGCACCGAAGAATTGATGCTCGATTTGCACAAACGCAACCTCGAACTGGAAGCCGCCAACCGCGACCTGCAATCTTTCGCCCACAGTGTGGCACACGACCTGCGTACACCCCTCAGGGGTCTGGATGGGTTCAGTCAGGCTCTGGTGGAAGACTACAGCGAAGTGCTGGATGAAACCGCCAGAGGCTACTTGCAGCGCATCCGCAAGGCCAGTCAACGGATGGGAGACCTTCTCGATGACTTGCTGGACTATTCTCGGGTCACAAGGGCGGCCATGCAGGTCAACTTGCTGGACTTCTCCACATTGACCCAGAAGGTGGCTGCCAGCATGGTCAAAATGGCCCAGCATCCTGTGGATTTGCACATCATGCCCAACATGACCCTCTACGGAGATCCGGGCCTGATGCGCACCCTCATTCACCATTTGCTGACCAACAGCATCAAATTTTCAGTCACCAAGCCCCACCCGAGCATCCATGTGGGGAGCGAAATCCAGCAGGGTCCCTCTGGATCCGAAACGGTGTTTTATGTCAGAGACAATGGGGTGGGATTTGACATGAGGTTTGCAGGACAGATGTTTCAGCCTTTTCACCGCCTGCATGGGCACCAAGAATTTGAAGGCAATGGTATGGGTCTGGCAGTGGTCAAACGCATTGTTGAACGGCATGGAGGCCGCATCTGGGCCGAAGGGGCTCTGGATTCAGGGGCAACCATTTACTTCACGTTGCCCACCCCTGCAAAGGAGGAGGCATGATCCGCTCTGCACCCCAGACCAATCCCCTGCCTTTTTCTGCTGACTGGTTGGCAAGATTTGCAGGGTGTGCTGTGCTTTTCATGGGACTCTGGGTGCTGGTGGGATGGAAACTGAACCCAGAGTGGCAGCAAACCACCCTCACCCTCATGAATCCGCTCACCGCCTTGAATTTTGTGTTGACCGCCATTGCCCTCTTGCTGGTGAGTGGAGAACGGACCACATGGCGACCTCTGGTGATTCTGATTTCGGTGCTTCAGATTGTTTTTGGAGCCATGGTGTGTGTTTCTTGGATCACCCAGCAAGATTTCCGGCTGGATGATTTGCTCTTTCAGACCTTCTACAACAACCCGGATTTGAAGACCAACAACATTGCGGTGCCCACGGCTCTGGGCTTTGTGATGCTGGGGTTTTCTCTGGCCATCATGGATGTGCGTCGGGATGAACGCAGATGGCCTGCAGAAGTGCTGGTTTTTGTGGTGTTTCTGCTGTCCATCTTTTCCATTCTGGCTTACCTGTTTGGCATCACGGGTCTGACCTTCATGGGTTGGAAAGCCCAGATGGCCCTCAGCACAGCCAACACTTTTGTCTTGCTGTGTTTTGGTTTCTGGTGTGCCAGAGCCGATTGGAGCATCGTCAACCTGATGCGCCAGAGAACCGCTGGTGGGGCTGTGGTTCGCCGTTTGATTCCAGCGGCCATTCTGGTGCCTGCCCTCTTGTCGTGGCTCAGGTATCAGGGGATTTACTACAACCTGTTTGGCATGGATTTTGGAGCCATTCTGGTTTCGGTCAGCAACATTGCCGTGTTCACCCTGATGGTGTATTACCTCGGGTGGTCATTGCACCGCACCGACTTGCAACAGCAAGAGGCCGTGCAGAAACTCAAAGACAGTGAGGTGCGGTACCGCGTTCTCACGGAATCGGCCCACGATGCCATCATCACCTTGGATGCCAAAGGCACCATCCTGAGCTGGAACCGCCATGCGCGTGAGCTGTATGGCTACACCGAAGAGGAGGTGCTGGGCCAGAATGCAGGCATGCTCAACCCCCCAGAGGTGCGCGAGCAGCAAGCAAGCCAACCTCAACCCACCGAAGCTCCCGAGATTGCCATGACGCTGGAAGCTGTTAACCTGAAAAAAGACGGAACCCGTTTTCCTGTGGAGGCCTCTCTGGCCCACTGGGACATTCCAGAAGGCCGTTTTTACACCGCCATCGTCCGTGACATCACCGAGCGCAAAAAGTCTGAAGAACAGCTCAAGGAACTCAATGCTTCTCTGAATGAACGGGCACAGGAACTGAACCGCGACCTGATCACCAAAGCACAGGAATTGGAATTCATCAACAAAGAACTGGAGGCGTTTGCCTTCAGTGTTTCACACGATTTGCGTGCTCCACTGCGCAGCCTCAACGGGTTCAGTCAGGCACTGCTGGAGGATTACCACGATCAACTGGATGAAACCGCGCAGGACTATCTGGACCGCATCAAAAAGAACAGTGACCGCATGGCCCGCCTGATTGATGACATCCTGCACCTGTCCCGCATTTCCCGCACGGAGATGCGCTACCAGCAGGTGGACCTGTCTGCTCTGGCAGAGAGCGTCATGGAAGATTTGCAATTTGCAGATCCCCAGAGGGAAGTCACCCTTCAGATTCAGCCGAACCTGAAAGCCGTTGGAGATCCCACCTTGCTGAGGGTTGTGCTTCAAAACCTGCTGGGAAATGCATGGAAGTTCACTTCCAAAACCCCATCCCCACGCATAGAATTTGGCAAGTTGCCTGATGACCCCAGAGGGGTGTTTTATGTCGCGGACAACGGTGCAGGTTTTGACATGCAAAACATGGAACGCCTTTTTGGGGTGTTCCAGAGGCTTCACAAGAACGCAGACTTTGAAGGCACGGGTGTGGGACTCGCCAGTGTTCAACGGGTGGTCCACCGCCATGGTGGCAAAGTGTGGGCACAGGGTGAAGTGGGCAAAGGAGCCACCTTCTTCTTCACCCTCGGACAGCATCAAGAAAGAACAGGAGCATGGGAATGAAAAAAGTGGTTTTGCTGGTTGAAGACAACGAAGACGATGAGCTTTTGACGCTCAGGGCATTCAAAAAAAGCCGTCTGGCCAATGAAGTGATTGTGGTGCGCGATGGTGTGGAAGCGGTGGAATACCTTTTCTGTGAAGGTCAATATGCCCACCGCGATCCCACCGACTTGCCCCACCTGATTTTGCTGGACCTGAAATTGCCCAAAATGAACGGTCTGGAGGTCCTTGAACGCATCCGCCAGAGTGAGGCCACCCGCCTGATTCCCGTGGTGATCCTGACCTCTTCCAAGCAGGACGAGGACATGGTGCTCAGTTACAACCTCGGGGCCAACAGTTACATCCGCAAACCCGTGGATTTTGAGCACTTCATGGATGCAACCCTGCAACTCGGGATGTACTGGTTGGTCCTCAACGAATACCCTCCCCGCCAGGAATGAATTTCTTTCTGAATTTCTCCAACTGAAGTTTCTGAAAACAGGAGCAAGATGTGCATCAACAGCATCTTGCTCCTCAGTTGTTTTACGGATGCAGGAGTCCGCAAGATCTGCCACAATGAATTGAAACTTGAGGGACAAATGTTCTGAAAGTGTAACCTTATACTGGAACACAGAGCTTTACCCCGAGAAGCCTACCCCCGACTCAGCACAATCCCAATCTGCAACCTGACCGCTGTTCGTGCCCCCGATCCCAGCGAGGTGTCCCATGAAACCCTTACAACCCGAAATCCATTTTTCCGAAGCTTTCACCGCCATTCGCACCGCTGAACGCCTGCTTGCAGAAGCCCGTTTCTACACAGTCAGCGAACCTGCTCTGGCCACCAAACTGCTGCGCTCCGCCCGAGAAGAACTCCGCCATGTGCTCAGTTTTGCTCAGGACGGCCACCAGGACACCGCCCGCATTGAACGGGCCATTCAAGAAATTGAAAAAATGGGCAACATGCGCCCCACTCTGGCCTGACCCTGCTGTGCATTGACCCGGTTCTTGAACAGGACCGGGTTTTTATTGCTCAGACTTTTCGTTTTTTACAGATTGACTCACCATCATTTCGCCTTTATATTAAAAACCATGACCGACCAGAGGCCCTCCTCAGATGTGCCAGAAAAGCAGGGACACCAGCTTGAATTTTCAGATGACTTCGATCAGGGCACGCTGGACTCCAGCAAATGGCTTGCTGTTTACCTGCCTCAGTGGAGTTCAGCAGCACTTTCCAGACCGCAGTACCGCTTTCAGGAAAGCAGTCTGTTTTTACAAATCACCAAGGACCAGAAGCCGTGGAACCCCGAGTTCAACGGAGACATCCGCGTGTCCAACCTGCAAACCGGATGCTTCTCTGGTCCCCTTGGAAGCAAAGAGGGCCAGCACCGTTTTGCCAAAGGTCTGACCGTCAAAGAGGCCCAGAGCCCAGTGCAGCTTTACACCCCCCAGTACGGCTTTTTCGAGGTGCGCATGAAAGCCGTGCCGATTCCCGGTTACCTTGCTGCCCTCTGGATGATTGGTTTTGAGTCCCACCCAGAGCAGTCTGCAGAAATCTGCATCTGCGAAATCTTCGGCACAGGCATGACCGAAAACACCGCAGAGGTAGGGTATGGGGTGCATCCTTTCTCAGACCCCCACATCACCGATGAATTTTACGTGGACACCCTGCCCATCAATGCTGCAGAATTCCACACCTACGCCATCGACTGGACCCCCACCCACATTGATTTCTTTGTGGATGGTGTCAAGATCCGCACCATCCACCAGTCACCCAATTACCCCATGCAGTTCATGCTGAACCTCTATGAATTGCCCCACCAGATCAATGAACATTCCAGAGCGGACCTCTGGCCGAAAGAGATGGAAGTGGATTTTATGCGGGGCTGGAGAAAAATTCAATGAAAAAATCCCCTCTGGACGTCCAGAGGGGATTCTGATTTACGGCTCTTAAGCCTGAACGCCAGACTTGAGCAACTGACGCAGCACGGTTTGCAGGATGCCACCGTTGCGGTAGTAGTCGATTTCCACAGGGGTGTCGATGCGGCAGGTCACGATGATCTCGCGCTTGTTGCCTTCTTTGTCGGTCAGGCGCACTTTGATGTCCTGACGGGGCTTCAGGTCCTCGGGGATGTCGAAATCGAAGATCTCGTCGCCCTGAATGCCCATGGACTCGGCGTTTTCGCCGGACTTGAATTGCAGGGGCAGCACGCCCATGCCCACCAGGTTGCTGCGGTGGATGCGCTCGAAGGACTCGGCGATCACGGCTTTCACGCCCAGCAGGAAGGTGCCTTTGGCGGCCCAGTCACGGCTGGAACCCATGCCGTAGTCTTTGCCAGCCACCACCACGAGGGGGGTGCCAGAGGCTTTGTACTTCTCGGAGGCCTCGTAAACGGTGGTGACTTCGCCGGTGGGGAAGTAGGTGGTGAAACCGCCTTCGGTGCCGGGAGCCAGCTGGTTTTTCAGGCGGATGTTGGCGAAGGTGCCACGGGTCATCACGCGGTCGTTGCCACGGCGAGAACCGTAACTGTTGAAGTCTTTGGGCTCGACGCCAGCAGCCATCAGGAACTTGCCTGCGGGGGTGTTGCCTTTGAAGGAACCTGCGGGGCTGATGTGGTCGGTGGTCACGGAGTCCCCGAGTTTCAGCAGCAGGCGTCCACCTTCGATGGGCTGGATGGGACCGGGCTCACCAGCAAGACCCTCGAAGAAGGGGGGGTTCTGGATGTAGGTGGAGTCTTCGTCCCACTCGAACAGTTCGCCTTCGGTGATGGGGATGTTGTTCCACATCTGGTTGGACTTCTCGATGCCTTCGTAGACCTTGCGGAACATTTCGGCATTGATGGTCTGGTCCATGATGTCCTGAATTTCCTGGGTGGTGGGCCAGATGTCTTTCAGGTACACGGGGTTGCCGTCTTTACCCAGACCGATCATCTCGGTGGCAATGTCCTTGGCGACGGTGCCGAACAGGGCGTAAGCCACCACGAGGGGAGGGGAGGCCAGGTAGTTGGCTTTGATGTGGGGGTTGATGCGGCCTTCGAAGTTGCGGTTGCCAGAGAGCACAGAAGCGGCCACGAGGTCGGCTTCTTGAATGGCGTCCACAATGCGCTCGGGAAGGGGACCGGAGTTGCCGATGCAGGTCATGCAGCCGTAACCCACGGTGTTGAAGCCGATCAGGTCAAGGTACTGTTGCAGGCCAGCAGCATTCAGGTACTCGGTCACCACGCGGCTTCCAGGGGCCAGAGAGGTCTTCACCCAGGGCTTGCTGGTGAGGCCTTTTTCAACGGCTTTTTTGGCCACCAGACCGGCAGCGATCAGCACGCTGGGGTTGGAGGTGTTGGTGCAGGAGGTGATGGAGGCAAGGGTCACTGCGCCGTGGCCGATCTGGATGTCGGTTCCGGTGATGGTGCCTTTGGCGTCCAGTTTCTCTTCACTCAGTTCGAAGCCGCGCTCTTTGACGGGAGCGGTCAGGGCGTGGTTGAACACCGAAGCCATGTCATCGAGGTTCACGCGGTCCTGAGGGCGCTTGGGTCCAGCCAGAGAAGGCTTGACGGTGCCGAGGTCCAGTTCGATGCTCTGGGTGAAGATGGGATCTTCCAGATCGTCGGTGCGGAACATGCCTTGCGCTTTGTGGTATTTCTCCACCAATTCCACTTCGTCTTCCAGACGACCAGTGCGGCGCAGGAAGCGCAGGGCTTCGTCATCGACAGGGAAGAAGCCGATGGTGGCACCGTACTCGGGGGCCATGTTGGCGATGGTGGCACGGTCTTGCAGGGTCATGTTGGACAGACCGGGGCCGTAGAACTCCACGAATTTGCCCACCACGTTGGTTTTGCGCAGGATTTCGGTGACGGTCAGGGCAAGGTCGGTGGCGGTGGCACCCTCGGGGAGGGCACCGGTGATTTTGAAGCCCACCACTTCAGGCATCAGCATGTAGATGGGTTGACCGAGCATCACAGCTTCGGCTTCGATGCCACCCACGCCCCAGCCCACGATGCCCAGACCGTTGATCATGGTGGTGTGGGAGTCGGTGCCGACCAGAGAGTCAGGGAACACCACAACGCCGTCGTCCTCGGGACGGTCTTGGACGCCTTTGGCGAGGTACTCCAGGTTCACCTGGTGCACAATGCCGGAAGCAGGGGGAACCACACCGAAGTTGTCGAAGGCTTGCTGGCCCCATCTGAGGAACTCGTAACGCTCGTTGTTGCGCTCGAATTCCAGTTCCATGTTCTTGATCAGGGCAAGGTCAGAGCCGAACTCGTCCACTTGCACGGAGTGGTCGATGACCAGATCCACAGGAATCAGGGGGTTGATTTTCTTGGGATCGCCGCCCATTTTCACCATGGCGGTGCGCATGGCAGCAAGGTCCACGACGGCAGGCACCCCGGTGAAATCCTGAAGGATCACGCGGGCAGGTTTGAAGGGGATTTCGATTTCTTCGTTCTGGGGCTTCCAGTTGGCCACGTTTTTCACGTCGTCTTGGGTGACGTCGTAATCGTTGGCCTCTCTGAGGACGCTTTCCAGCAGGACTTTGATGGAGAAGGGCAGACGGGAAATGTCATGCCCGAGTTCTTTCAGTTTGTCGAGGCGGTAGTAGTAGAGTTTCTGACCGTTTTGTTCGGTGAGCACTTCTCTAGCGCCAAACAGGTTCTTCGCCATGGATGTGATCCTCCTCTAAGAGCAGGGGTGTTCCTGCCTTGTTAGCTTGCTTATTTATGATACGTCTTCCTGTCTGAGATGCGCTGAAAACCCTTGGTTTTTTGTTGTCACTAAATGAGGTACATTTAACCCCATTCAATCATTCTTCAACCCTGATTGGAACAGGAAAAATCGGTTTGGTCTTGCTGTACCTTGCTGCCACAGTGGATGCGCTTCAAAGGTTTGGCCTCCAGTCCAGTGGAGCACCCTTTATGCATGAAAATTCAAAGCCCAGTAGGGGTATCTTTAGAGCTTTGACAGAAGAATAAAACCTTGTCTCTCTGGAAAGGGTTTCTTGAAATACAAGGATTCATTTGAATCCTTGTATTTCACTGATAAACGCTGTAGAGCTTTTGTACCCCTATACAAGCTTGACTGAACATTCATCTGAAGCAGATGGGTTTGATCTGACAGTTCGCAGGCATCCCCAAACGGAACAATGGGAGAAACATCTTGCAGGACACAGGATGTTTGGCTCTGGGAAACAGCAGGGGATGGGGGTTACGCTGAACCCATCTGAAGCCACATTCTTGAGATTCCCGAGTGCATCCATTGGCTTACTGCGTTGAGTTGCAGGTGGGATCGGAGTAAAATCTTATTGAGAATGATTCCTGATAAGAATCGATCATGCATCCACAGTTCAGAAAGGATTTCACCATGCAAAACACCCGGACTCTACCCTCCGTGAACAATCCAAAACCCATGCTGGACGCCGGAACACGCAGGGGTTTCCTGCTCACTGGCCTGACTTTGCTGGGTTTGCTCATCGGTTGGATTTTCAAAGACATTCAGTGGCTTTCTTACACAGGTTACACGCTGGCCTTCCTGACCGGAGGGATCCCCGCAGCCAGAGAAGCCATCTCTGAACTGGTCAAAGAACGCAAGCTGGACGTGGACCTCCTGATGGTGCTTGCGGCTCTGGGGGCTGCCAGCATCGGAGAAGCCAGGGATGGAGCCATTTTGCTGTTCCTGTTCAGCCTGTCCAACACCCTGCAAGACTGGGCGATGGGACGCACCAAACGGGCCATCGAAGCCCTGATGGACCTCAACCCGGATGGGGCCACCCTCCGCAGAAACGGCTCAGTGGTCTGGATGAAACTCGAAGACATCCAACCCGGAGATGTCCTGATCGTCAAACCCGGCGAGCGCATCGCAGCAGACGCGAAACTCCTGCAAGGCCAAACTTCCGTAGACGAAAGCCCGATCACTGGAGAAAGCCTTCCCATCGACAAACAGGTGGGCAGTTTGCTGTTCTCTGGGACGGTCAATCTGAACGGTTCCATTGAAGCAGAGGTGATCAAACCTGCTGGAGAGAGCACCCTTGCCAAGCTGATCGAACTGGTGGAAAAAGCCGAGCACGAAAAAAGCCCCACCGAAACCCTTGCAGAAAAGTGGGAAAGCCCTTATGCCACAGTGGTCCTGATCAGTGTGCCTGTGGTGTTTGCAGTGCTGCATTATCTGTTCAATCTGCCCATCGGAGACGCATGGTACCGGGCCATGACTTTCATGGTGGTCGCCAGTCCCTGTGCGGTGGTCATCAGCACCCCCGCCGTGATGCTCAGTGCCATGGCTGCCAGTGCCAGAGCAGGTGTCCTCTTCAAATCCAGTGCGGCTTTGGAGGTGCTGGGCCGGGTCAAAACCATCGCTCTGGACAAAACCGGAACCCTGACCCACGGCAAAATGCGCCTCACCGATGTGCAGCATGTGGCAGGCAACGAAACCGAAAACTGGCAGGGCATCCATGCTCTGGAAACCCACAGTGAACACCCTGTGGCTGTGGCCGTGGTACAGCACGTCAAAAGTCTGAGCCTGACCTCGGGCAGTGAACTGCAAAACACTGAAGCAGTGCCTGGATATGGCATTCAGGGCAACTTGCAAGGTCAGATTTTCTGGGCCGGAACCCGCAAAATGGCCGAACGCATGAATGCTCCGCTTTCTGCTGAGCAGGAAACCACCCTGACCCAGTGGGAAAATCAGGGCAAAAGCACCATCATTTATGGTGTCGGCAGTCAGGTGCGCGTGCTCCTCGGGGTGGCCGACACCCTGCGCGAAGATGCCCGAGAAATGATTCACGAGCTGGATCAATTGGGTGTGAAAACCGTCATGCTGACCGGAGACCGTACAGGGGTCGCTCAGGAAATTGCCCGGCAGGTGGGCCTTTCAGACTTCCGTGCTGAACTCCTCCCAGAGCACAAACTGGATGTGATCAAATCGCTTCCAGCCCCCAATGCCCACGTGGGAGATGGGGTCAACGATGCCCCAGCCTTGAATGCTGCCAGCATTGGCATTTCGCTGGCCAGTGGCACAGACATCGCCATGGAAAGCGCCGATGTGGTCCTGATGAACGGCGACCTGACCCGCCTCTCTGGAGCCGTCAAACTGGCCCGCAAAGCCAACCAGACTGTGGTTTTCAATCTGGTGTTTGCTTTCTCCATCATTGTGGTGGTGGGAATCCTGAGCATCTTCGGCAAAGTGCCGCTTCCTCTGGGTGTGATTGCCCACGAAGGGGGAACAGTCTTTGTGGTGTTCATGGGTCTCAGGCTTTTGACCCAGAGGTTGAAGTCAAGATAAACAAAATCAAACAGGCTTTTGATTTGCGCAACATCGCCTTGATCCACCAAAGGTGATGTTGTCTTCTTTTTAAAGTGTTTTTGTCTTATTCAGTTGAGCTACAGGTGTGCCTTTTCCTTCTCTCACCTGACCCAAACATGAAGGTCGTTCGGGTTTTCGTACATTCTTGCTTGATGTCATGCTGTTACCCTGAAATTCGATCTGCTGTGACCTGATCAAAACAGGATGCAGTCTTTTGACATCCAAGGTCAGATGCAAATGACAGAATTTCAGGAGGACACCATGAAAGCAAAGAAAATGGCCCGAGCCCTCGGGTACTTCAGTCTGGCTCTGGGGGCCTTTGAAACCTTGTTTCCCGGCAAACTGAATGGTTTTCTGGGGATTGACAACCGCAAACGCCTCACCCGTGCTTACGGCATCCGGGAAATCACCGCAGGAGCAGGTTTGCTGATGCAACCCAAACCCACCCTCTGGCAATGGTCAAGGGTGGCCGGGGATGTGCTGGACCTGACCAGTCTGGGTCTGGCCGCACGCAGAAAAGATGCCTCCAGAGGCCGACTTGCTGCCGCTTTTGGTCTGGTCGCTGCCATCACTGTGCTGGATGTGCTGTGTGCCAGAGGTTTGCAAGAAGAATAACCCCACCCCTTCAGGGGTCACAGCAGGATTCAAACCCTTGAGCAAAAGCACGCTGTGTCTTGCTGTGAACTGAAAACTGTCCACTGAAAATTTTCGCAAACGGGCAACCTCCCTCACGGCAGGTGGCTCACATCCATAGGAGGATGCATGACCGCATTGAAACCCAACACCCGGCGCATCAGCGACCAGAACGCCAGTCCTGCTGAACGCATCGTTTTTGGCAGCCTTGGGGCAGGTTTGATCCTGCTCAGTTTGAAACGCACCGGACGCATGAAAGCCTTGCTTGGCATGGGTGGTGCCCTCATGGTGTCCAGTGCCGCGATGGGCAAAAGCCCTTACAATGGCCTGCTGAAAATCCGTCGCACCGAAAGCAACGACATCAAAGTGGACAAAGCCGTCACCATTGGGGTGTCGGTGGAAGAGATCTATGGTTTCTGGCGCAAACTGGAAAACCTGCCCCGGTTCATGAGCCATCTTGAAACCGTAGAAGAAAAAGACGAAAAACTGTCCCACTGGGTCGCCAAGGCTCCGGCAGGCACCCATGTTTCATGGGATGCCGAGATTCTGGAAGATGTGCCCAACGAGCGCATTGCCTGGCGTTCTGTGGAAGGTTCCATCGTGCCCAACGAAGGCTACGTGGAATTCAAAGCTGCCCCTCAGGGCCGTGGCACCGAGGTCAAGGTCAGCCTGATTTACCATCCGCCAGCAGGCACTCTGGGTGCAGGTGTGGCCCGCCTGTTTGGTGAGGAGCCTTCCCAGCAGATCGAACATGACCTGCGCCGACTGAAACGTCTCTTGGAAGTGGGCCTCGAACCCACCACCGATGGTCAGTCCTCTGGTCGCAAAGGTGGGATTGCTCAGGGCATTGCCCAGATGTTTGACAGCCGGAGGACCTCATGAAGGCTCTGGTCTGGCAAGGGGTGAACCGTGTGGGCATTGAAACGGTACCGGATCCCCAGATCCTGCAACCCACCGATGCGATTGTGAAAGTCACCTCCACTGCGATCTGTGGATCGGATTTGCACTTGCTGGATGGATACGTCCCGAGCATGGTGCACGGCGACATCCTCGGGCATGAATTCATGGGTGAAGTGGTGGAGGTCGGCAGCGAAGTCAAGAAAATCAAAGTGGGGGACAGGGTGATTGTGCCGTTCCCGATCAGTTGTGGTCACTGTTGGTACTGTCAGCAAGGTTTGACTTCCCTGTGTGACAACAGCAACCCCAACTTCAAACTGGCAGAAACCATGTGGGGACACTCTCCAGCAGGGATTTACGGGTATTCCCACATCACTGGCGGATATGCCGGAGGTCAAGCCCAGTACGCCCGCACGGTCTTTGCAGACACCAACCTCTTTAAAGTGCCGGATCATCTTTCCGATGATCAGTTGCTCTTTTTGACCGACATCTTCCCCACAGGTTACATGGCTGCCGAAAATTGCAACATCACGCCCGGAGACACTGTGGCGGTGTTCGGATGTGGTCCGGTGGGACAGTTCACCATCCGCAGTGCCTTCTTGCTGGGTGCAGAACAGGTGATCGCCATTGACCGCTTCCCAGAGCGTCTGGACCTTGCCCGTCAGGCCGGAGCCATCACCCTGAACTACGAGCAGGAAGATGTCTTTGAAAAGCTGAAAATCCTGACCGGTGGCCGTGGCCCGGACAGTGTGGTGGACGCTGTGGGCATGGAAGCCCACGGCAACGGACTGATGGGTGTTGCCGACGCCGTCAAGCAAACCACCCGCTTGCTGGAAACCGAGCGCCCTCACGCCCTCCGTGCAGCCATCATGGCCTGCAGAAAAGGGGGAACCGTCAGTGTGCCCGGCGTTTATGGTGGATTGGGAGACAAGATTCCTCTGGGTTCCCTGATGAACAAGGCCCTGACCATGCACACCGGGCAAACCCACGTCCACAGGTATCTGGACAAACTGTTGCAGCACATCCTCAATGGAGACATTGACCCTTCGGTGATCATCACCCACCGGATGCCTCTGGATGATGCCCCGCAAGCCTACAAAATCTTCAAGCACAAGCACGAAAACTGCATCAAATGCGTGCTTGATCCATGGGCAGACCACTCGCAGCATGCAGATGAAGCTCCAAAAGACACTACAGAGCCTGTTCAGCAGTAAAATCCTATTCCAGCAAAACACCACAAAACCGGGAATTCAGTTTCCCGGTTTTGCTTGCTGGAAGCCCTCCACCTCTTTGCGTTCTTGCCTGAGATCGCTCTGGATTTCACGTTCCAGAAAATAATTCAATACGGTTCTCAGGGCTGCTATGGTTGCCAGTTTCCCGATCTCATCCCAGGTGGGTGCAATGGCGGTGCGAATGATGTCTGCAGCCAGAGTGAACTCCAGACCCACCGCAAGCCACCTTGCAAGGTGCAGCCTGACATCCTCCTTGGCCCGATCTGAAGGTTTTCTGGACACCATGATTTTCAGAACAGACCATGTGGCCTGCACAATGGCAACCCCGATCACCAGACCTGCAATGGCTTCAGTGATGAAAGAGAGGGTTTCCAGTGCTGTTTTGAACATTTCTTCCATGTTGCCCAGAGCATAAACAGAAGACCTTTGTTTTCCAGTGGGGATTCTTGCTTTGCTGGATCAACAAAAAGAATCCGGCACATGTTGCCGGATTCCAGAGCACCCTGTTCAAGCCCTTGATCGAGAAGGTTTGCTGGCAATGCCCATGAAAACCCCGATCAGTACAGGCATCATCAAAACCAGAGGCAAAACCAGAACCAGAGCTTGGAAAGCCACGCCTGTGCTGGCCAAATGGATTTGCCAAACCATCACACCCAGCAACATCAAAATCACCAACCGCAAGGTTTGTAAGAAGGTGCGGTAAGTTTGAAACACATGCTGCTCGTTGTTGGCTTCAACGGCTGGAAGGTTCTTGAGATGAGGCCAGAGCGCTTTGAGTTTCCAGACCAGTGTGCTCAATGCTGTCTGGACCACCACCAACAGTGCGGTCAACTCCAGCAGGTTTGAGCGGTCTCCCCAACGGACAGGATTTCCATCAAGATCAAAACGCACAGCCAAACGCTCTGAAGGTTGACCCAGCATGTGCATCAGCAAGCCTGCAATCCCCAAAAACAACAGCCAACTGAAGGTTTCCAGTGTTTTCTGGGTGGTTGTGAAAGGATAAATGCCTTGAATGCTTTTGCGTTGCATGGGTCACGTCCATCAATTTGCTGGTTTGAGCATTTCTTTGACCTGCTCGATGGCCACCTTCGATCCCAGAATTTGCAGGATGTCGCCGGATTTCAGTTCCGTGGAACCTCTGGGAATCACGTAATCTCCATCCCTGAAGATCAGGACCACCAGAGCTTCTACAGGCAGGTGGGCATCCACCAGACGCAAACCGTGGATGGGTGAGTTGGGGGGGATCACCACTTCAGAAAGGTCATTTTTGTTGTGGCCGGTGGGTGTGTAGTCCAGAGGCATGTGGCTGCCCGGCGCGGCTTTGCTGCCCACCTTCAGCCACCGTGCCACCATCGGAAGGCTGGTTCCCTGCACCATGATGGAAGACAGCACAATGAAGAATGCAGCATTGAAAATGGTCTGGGAGTGCTCCACCCCTGCCAGCAAGGGAAAGGTCGCCAGAGTGATGGGCACTGCTCCACGCAATCCCACCCAAGAAACCATGTGCTTCTCGTTCCACGGCATTTTGGAAAACAGCGTGCTCAGGTAAACGCTGATGGGTCGGGCCACGAACATCAGCACCAGAGACAGGATCAGAGCGGGAACCGCCACAGACAGCAACTGGGAAGGGAAGACCAGCAGTCCCAGAATCAGGAACATTCCGATGCTCATCAACCATGAAATGCCGTCATGGAATTGAATGACGCTTTTCTTGTGGATGAACTCGCTGTTGCCAATCACAATGGCTGCCAGATAAACGGCCAGAAATCCACTGCCCCCTGCCACAGCCGTCAGACCATAAACCAGCAGTGCAATGCCCAGACTCAGCACCGAGTACAACCCATCAAACATCAGGTTGGTTCGGTTGAACAAAAGCACCGCAAACCGGCCCAGCACCAGTCCCATGATGCCTCCAATGGCCATTTCCTGAATGAACTCGGGGATGATGGAGTACCAGGGGTGCTCGGGGTGCTTGATCAGCTCAATCAGGCCGATGGTCAGAAAAACCGCCATGGGGTCGTTGCTGCCAGACTCAAATTCCAGCAGGGGTTTGATGCTGCCCTTCAGGTCCAGAGCCCGCTCTTTGAGCACACTGAACACTGCGGATGCGTCAGTAGAGGCCACCACGGCCCCCATCAAAAGGGCATGCAAAAGGGGAATTTGAAACAGGATCATGGCGGCGTAACCAGCAATGGCTGTGGTGACCAATACACCAAAAGTGGCCAGCACGATCCCTCTTCGCAAAATGGGTTTGGTCTCTTTCCAGTGGGTGTCCAGACCCCCGGAATACAGAATGAACACCAGAGCAATGATGCCCACAAATTGGGTGATGCTGTAGTCGCTGAAATCGATGCCTCCGGGTCCTTCACTGCCTGCGACCATCCCGATGATCAGGAAGAGCAGCAGTCCGGGAATGCCCAGACGTCCGGAAAGTTTGCTGGAAACAATGCTGAGGATCACCAGCAGGGCAGCAATCAAAATGGCAAGGTTGGTCATGTGTGGCCTCCTTGAAAATGAAAGGTTTCAGAAAATGATGGCGAAAAACAAGGTGAGGCTGTTGCTTTAAGGCGCATCCAATTGCTGTTTCCCAAATAGGGAGATGGTACAGGCCACATCGATCCAGACTTCATGCACGGCCCGAGCAGCCACCAGAGCAAATTTTTGCACCTGTGTCAGCGTGGGTTGCCAGATGGCTGGATCTGCTGAAGGATCCATTTTTGGATCGTGGCGATCGGGTTGCAGGGCCATCCAGAGGCCGTGGTGGGGCAACAAATAGGTGTAATGCAGTGGGAAACCATTGAACACTTGGGCTTCACCCATGGGCAGGTGTTGTTGCTGCACCGACCATTTGGCAGGGGTCCAGAGCACCAGCAGCAAACAGAGCAACGCAGTCCATACACCCAACAGGCCTGCGTGTGCAGACGGTTGGATTGTGGATGGATTTCGGGTTTGCATCATGGCCGACTCCTCTGGAATCAATGGAAACTGGGTTTCATTAAAACAAAAAACCGTTCTGGTAACGTGAAGGAAAAAACAGGCGGAGGCTGCTTTGACAGTCTCCGCCAAACCAACATATGGAGGTTGGTCTCCGGGTGAGAGAATCACCCCTTTGCTCTCATTTTACTTGATATCAAATATGAGTGCAACATCTGGGTATCCTGCCTGTATCTGGTGACACAGGTTGATGCTGGCATGGGATTTGGGTTTTGGTGTCCTGATGGTGGTCAACTGAAAACGTTTCCATGTTTCTCGAAAAGGATGGGCTGACTTTCTGGTTTCATCATGATCAGGAAAATCCCTGATTCTTGACAACGTTTTTATATACCGGTAAAGTAAAGCCAAGCAACACAATTTAACTTTTTCACTCTGGCAACCTGCGGATGTGTGCTGTCTTTGTGCCCTCCTGTTCAAGCATTGCCAGTGCTGATGGTCAAGCCTTGTGTTGGAGGAACCACTCAACATTTCTTGAGCACCACCCTGAAAGGAGCACCATGTCGATTCCCAAACGAATGGTCTTTTTGGCGGGCCTCACTCTGGCCCTTGCTGCTTGTGGACAACAAACCCCGATGCCTTTTGAGAAAGCTCAACAGCCTTTGGAAATTGCACAAAATGCAACCGACTACACCCAGGGGGTCAGTGTTTCTGGCAACATTGCCACCCTCTGGTTCAAGTCTGCAGTGAACACCAGTTGGGTGGATGTGCATTACCGCATCAACAACGGCGGGCAACAAAACTTCCGCATGACCTACAACACCAGTACAGCCCGCTATGAAAAAACGGTCACGGTGTCCACTGGAAACGTGCTGGATTACAACTTCACCTACAACAATGGAACCCCAGCTTACGACACCCCCGTGTTCAGTTACACCGTGGGAGGGACCACTCCGCCACCACCTCCTCCACCCACCTCTGGAGGGTCCATTGGATCGATTCCGGCCTCTTCCATTCCTGCCCCCACAGGCACTGGTGTGATGACCTTCAAAGTCATGAACGGGACCAATGGAGCTTACACGGACTCGCAGATTTACTGGGGGGTGCTGGGCATCAACCCGGCCAACGGAAGATGGAGTTATCTGGACCGCAATGGCATTTTGCAGCCCATTTCCAATGCGCTGAACGATGCTGCAGGCCACCTGACCAAAAACGGCATCAATTACGCCAACATCTACAGCAGAATCAGCGATGCGAGCTGGGTCAGCCTCCCGAGAATCACCTCTGGACGCATGTTCCTTTGTGTGGGAGGCCCTTGCTACATCAAGACCTTTGACACTGGATTTGCTGGTCCTGATGTCAACAACCCCACCGATCCCAACCGCAACATCTACTTTGATTTTGTGGAATTCACCGTGGATGCCACGGGCTACCATGGCAACACCACCAGAGTGGATGGTTTCGGTTTCCCCATCCAGCACCGTCTGGTGAACCGTGCAGGAAATTATGACCGCACCGTGGGAGAACTGGAATCCGAGACCCGCTCTGGGCTGTTCAGCAAGTATCAGGCAGAGGTGCCTGCAGAGTTCCGCCATCTGGCCACCCTGCAAGCCCCTTACCGCATCGTTGCCCCAATCTTTGGAGACTTCAAAGCTGGAGGTGCTCAGGCCAATTACTTCGCCAGTTATGTGAACCAGTACTGGACCACCACCCCCACCAAGCCCACCACACAGGAAATTTTCCTCTGCAATGGCAATGCTGCCAACGCACAGGCATGTGCAGCTGTCAACCGTCACATTTATCAGAACCCTGGTGCATGGAACACCCCATCCCAGTACTACCTGTCTGGTCCTGCAAATTACTACGCAAAGTTCTGGCACCAGCACAGCATCTCCGCTCTGGCCTACGGTTTTGCCTATGACGATGTGAACCAGCAGGCTGCTTATCTGGAAGTGGGAGATCCCAAAGGACTCATCATTCGGGTGGGTTGGTAAACGCTCACCGTTGGACCTTTCAAAGTATCCAAAGCCAGAGGAATCCCTCTGGCTTTTTTGATTTGTCATGAAAAAAAGGTGGGGTTGTCAGGGGAGGTCTTGGTGGGGATTCCGGGCATCAGGTGGGCTGTTTCAGGGGAGATCGTGGAGGAACATTCATGAATGTGGGGCAAAGTGGGGGAGATGGTGGGGAATTGTGGTAAATGGTGGTGAACTGTGGTAGCTTGATGCTTAGGTGACACAAAGATAACACGTCACTCATCTCACTCCTGATGCACTCAGGGGTCCATGAGGAAGCCCGCACATGCCTTTCGGAGAATACGACTATGCCATGGACGACAAGGGCCGGGTGGTGATCCCACCAGCCTTCCGCGAATTCGTCGAAGACGGCATGATCATCACGCGTGGCATGGAAGGCTGTCTTTATGTGTTTCCGCTCGATGTCTGGAAGCGTCTGGAAGAGCAACTTGAAAAATTGCCGCTCACCGATGCCCCATCCAGAAGTTTCGTGCGGTTTTTTTACAGTGGAGCAAGCAAAAACCGCCTGGACAACCAGTTCAGGCTTTCAATTCCCCATCCCCTGCGCCAGTTTGCAGGTCTGGAAACCGAGGTGGTGGTGGCCGGAGCCCCCAACCGTCTGGAACTCTGGAACCCAGAGCGCTGGAATCAGGTGCTCTCTGAGGTGCAAACCTCACCGCCCAAACCCGAGCTTTTGGAGAATTTCATCGCCTGAGGAGCGTCATGGATTACAGTCACATTCCCGTTTTGGCAAAAGAAGTTGTAGAAGGGCTGGACCCGCAGCCCGGCAAGGTGTTCATCGATGGCACCCTTGGCGGAGCAGGCCACACCCGGTTGTTGCTGGAGCGTGGATCTCAGGTGTACGGCATTGATCAGGACCCTTTTGTGATCGGCAGAACCCCAGAGTTGCCCGGTCTCACCGTGTTGCAGGGCAATTACCGCGACATGCTGGAACTCATGGAGCCCACCGGAACCACGCAGGTGGACGGCATCTTGCTGGACATTGGAGTGTCCAGTTTTCAACTCGATGATTCCGCCAGAGGCTTTTCCTACCACGAAGAGGCCCCTCTGGACATGCGCATGAGTCAGGATGGCCTCTCTGCCTTTGATGTGGTCAACGACTACGATCCAGAAGACATCGCTGCCATTCTCTATGAATATGCAGAAGAGCGTCACAGCCGCCGGATTGCCCGTTACATCGTCGAGGCGCGCAGCAAGAAACCCATCGAAACCACCACGGAGTTGGCTGCCATCATCAAACGGGCTTATCCCGGCCAGCACGCCAGAGGCATTCACCCGGCCAGACGCAGCTTTCAGGCACTCAGAATCCATGTCAACGATGAACTCGGGGCACTCAAAGACGGTCTGGAAGCAGCCAAAGCCCTGATCAAACCGGGGGGTCGTCTGGCCGTGATCAGTTTCCACAGCCTTGAAGACCGCATTGTGAAGCAATTTGTGAAAGGCAACAACGGGTTTAAGCCCCTCACCAAAAGACCTCTGGAAGCCACCGAAGAGGAACTGGAGCAAAACCCCCGCTCTCGCAGTGCCAAGTTGCGTGTTGCAGAACGTCTGGAGGAGGAACAACCGTGAACTGGCAGGAACGGGCCATCCGATACATGTTGGTCTATTTCGTGCTGTCCACGGTGCTGGTCACCTGGCGGTACTTCCAGAGGGAACTCCCAGTCCGCATTGCTGAACTGCAAGACCTCGAAGCCCAGCTTTACGATGAGCGCAGCAACCTCTCCATTGAATTGCAATCCCTGACCAGTCCGGTTCGCATCCGGGAATGGGCCGCCAAAAACGGCATGATTCCCTTCTCTGGAACCAAAAAAGAACCCACCACTTTTGAAGCCCCCTCGCAGGAAACCCTCACCATACCGCAACCCAAACCTCTGGAGGTCGAGACCCGGTGGAACTGAAACGCATCAAAAGCCGTTCGCGCATCTTGCTTGGAGTGAGCATTTTCATGTTCCTGATTCTGGTGATCGCATACGCCAAGCTTGAATGGCACATGCCCACCCAGCCGATGTTCAACCCAGACATCATGCGGGGTCGCATCATCACCGAGGACGGCACCATTCTGGCCCAGAGCATCAAAGGGGAAAACTACGGGGAGTACAAACGGATTTATCCCCAGAAAACCCTGGCTGGGCAGTTGGTCGGTGTGATGGGAAAAGATGAGGGTCTTGCCGGTCTGGAGCGGTTTTACGAAGAAGAATTGCGGGCGGGTCAGGATGTGGTGGTTTCGATCGATCCATGGGTTCAGAACGTGGTGGAATCCCAACTCAACAAATATGCCACCGAAAACATGGGTGAATACGGCAGTGCCATCGTGATGGACACCCACACAGGCAAATTGCTGGCTGCAGCCACCTGGCCTTCCTTCGATCCCAACAAGTGGCGTTCTTATCCGGATTTCCAGAAGCAATGGCGCAACCGTCCTTTCATGGACAGTTACGAACCCGGCAGTGTGGTCAAAGCCCTCACGGTGGCCTCGGTGCTCAATGACGGTCGTTTGACCCCCAACACCTGGTTTGACACCCCCATGGCCCGCAGGGTTGGCGGAGCCACCATCCACGATGCAGTGGCCCACCCACCCAAATTGGACACCCAGCATGTGCTGCGCTATTCCAGCAACGTGGGCATCAGTCACATGGTTGAGAATTACAGCGATCAGCAAATGCACAAATACTTCTCGGGTTATGGCCTTGGGCAGGAGGTGCCCTTGGAAGGCGTACCCACCGAAGACGGCATCCTGTACAACTGGAAGAACTGGAAACTGATCCAGAAGGTGAACATGGGTTTCGGACAGGGACTGACCACCACCACCTTGCAAATGGCTGCAGCCTACAATGTCATTGCCAACGATGGCCGTTACATCGCACCTTATCTGGTCACAGCAGACCGCGTCCGCGAAGAGCGTGAAGTCATCCGCCCTGAGACAGCCAGAACCATGCGCACCATGTTGCGGACCGTCATCGAGGAAGGCATTTTCACCAATGCCGGTGTGATGGGATATCAACTCGGAGGCAAGACCGGGACCGCTCAGGTGGTCATTGATGGTCGCTACTCCAAAGAAATCTACAACAGTGTTTTTGCAGGGTTCTTTCCCAGCAACCAGCCCAGAGTGACCATGGTGGTGATGGTGCACGGTGCCAAGAAAAACCACCACGGTTCACAACTTGCAGCCCCCATCTTCCGGGATGTGGCCAAAGAAATGCTGTCCATGTGGGGCCTCCCTCCAGAGTGGGATGTCATCGAGCAGCAAATCGAGACCCGCAACAAAAAGAACAACCCCTGATTCACAAGAAAAAAGACCCGGATTTCCGGGTCTTTTGTTTTTCTATTTTGTGGATTTACTCCAGCACCATCACAGCAGCGTCTTTGAGGTCTTGCAGCACCTGGGTGGTCAGGGTTTTGCCCCCTTGAAGGGTGACCATGTTCCATCCGGCTTTCAGGGCAACATTCAGGCCTTTTTCACCAGAGATGCTTGTGTTTTCCTGCACAAACACCAGCACCACATTGGCTTTGCCAGACATCAGGGTGGTGTCCAGCAGCTTTTCATTGCTGGAGTATTTGCCATTGTTGTCTGTGTCCAGATAGGTGAACAACTTGAGTTCGGTGGTGGCGGTGGTGTTGCTGATTTTCACGTTGCCCACCACGCCAGGCCAGGTGAAATTGTCACTGGAGAGGGACCACAGGCCTTTGCTCGGGGCAGCATCCGGCAGTTTCAGGCTGAAGTTGTTCCCTGAAAGTGCAGTGCTGCTCCATTCGTACTGGGGTGTGCCTGCGGGATTCACCACAAACACCCCGAGTCTGGACCCCGCCTTCACAGGGGTCTTCAGGGTGCCTTCCAGATTCAGTGCCAGAGCACTGCTGGTGAGCATGAGCAAAATGGTGATGTGCATTGGTTTCATGGTGTCCCTGCCCTTTCAAGACCACAATAACACTTGTTTCTCTCATGTTGAATTTAGCTTTGTTTATGTCTTGCTGAGGTGCAATTCAGTTGAGCAGGGTGCCCGGCAGTTTCAACACAAACGCTGGAATCTCCACCCTCAGGGAGGCCCCTTCACCTGTGACGCACAAATAGTGGCCTTGCATCACGCCAGGAACGTGTTCAATTTGCACCCATGAACTGTATTCAAAGTGTTTGCCCGGATCAATGATGGGTTGCAAACCCACCACGCCTTCACCATCCACCTGAATGGTCTGTCCTTCACCATCCTGAATTTTCCAATGGCGGGTGAGCAACTGCAGCGTGTCTGAGGTGTGGTTTTCAAGGCAGATGTGATAAGAGAACACGTAAAGTCCTGTTCTGGACGCCTCAGGTCGAAACTCTGGAGTGGCTTTCACAATCACGCTCATGCTTCTAACCATGGTATACCTTTTTTCACGGTCTGTTCTGTATCAATGATCGGGACTTTTATTTGGTGTACTTGTGACATATTGGTACTGAGGTTAGAAGCTTCGCCTCCAGAGGGCAGTGGGCCACTCTGGACGGTTGAAGCCCACACAACAGAAGGTGGTTATCCCTATGATTGCATTGCTCAGCGAAAACCCCATCCTGGTGGTGTTTATCGTGGCAACCCTCGGGTACCTGATTGGACAGGTGCGCATTGCTGGTTTCAGCCTCGGGGTTGCAGGTGTCTTGTTTGCAGGCTTGATTGTGAGTTCGCTCAGCCCGGACATCAAACTCGACACCAGTGTTTACGAGATGGGTCTGGTGCTTTTTGTCTATACCATTGCACTGGCCAGTGGACCGCACTTTGTGGCTGCCCTCAAAGGGGCAGGCATCAAGTACAACCTGCTGGTTGCGTCCATGCTGGTGATTGCACCGATCCTTGTTCTTTTGATCAGCAAAGCATTTGGATTCAAAGAAGGGGTCATGGCGGGCCTTTTTGCAGGCAGTTTGACCAACACCCCGGCCCTTGCCGCTGTGCTGGAAGCCGTCAAAGACCGTCCAGAGATGGGCGATCCCGTGATTGGTTATTCTCTGGCCTACCCGATGGGTGTGATTGGCATGCTGATGGTCGCCCACATCCTCAAAGGTGTCTTCAAAGTCAACTACCAGCAAGAAGCCAAAGAACTGCACATGCAAGTGGAAGAACTGGTCACCCGAGCTGTGGTGGTGCGGGACAACCAGGTGCGCAACGTCCGTGACCTGCTGCAAGACAACCACTGGAACGTGATGTTCGCCCGGGTCAAACGCAATGGTGAAATACAAATTGTTTACGATGACCTGATCCTCCAGAAAAACGATGTGGTTTCGGTGGTGGGTGCCCCAGACGATGTGCAGGAAACCATCAAAGCCCTTGGTGCCCCCAGCGATGAAATGCTGGAAGTGGACCGCAGCCACTTCGATTTCCGACGCATCTTCGTTTCCAGTGATTTCGCTGTGGGCAAACCCATGAGTGCCCTGAACCTGCGCAAGCAGTACGGTGCCATTGTGACCCGTGTGCGCCGTGGCGACAAAGACATCGTTCCCACCCCCAACACGGTGCTGGAGCTTGGAGACCGTGTCCGTGTGCTCGGAGAACGCAGCAGCCTGACCAACGTGGCCAAGTTTTTCGGTGACTCGTACAAACACCTTTCGGAAATCAACCTGCTGACCTTCAGTCTGGGATTGTGCCTGGGTCTGTTGCTGGGCATCATCGAGTTCCCCCTGCCCGGTGGCAGCACCTTCAAACTGGGCTTCGCTGGTGGCCCCCTGATCGTCGGTCTGATTCTGGGTGCTCTGGGACGCACAGGCAAAATGGTCTGGACCATCCCCTACAGTGCCAACCTGACCCTCAGGCAAATTGGTGTGGTGCTCTTCCTGGCAGGTGTGGGTGTGCGAAGTGGCTACAAATTCTTCAACAACTTCAACGGCTCGGAAAGCCTGTTCATCTTCCTGACCGGGGCGCTTGTCACTGTTTTGACGGCCGCACTGACCCTTACCATAGGGTACAAGGTACTCAGAATTCCCATGAGCATCCTGCTGGGTGTCATGGCAGGACAGCAAACACAGCCCGCAGTGCTGGCATATGCCAATGAGCAAACGCAGAACGATGCGCCAAATCTTGGTTACGCCAGTGTCTACCCGCTTGCCATGATCATGAAGATCATTCTGGCACAGGTGCTGTTGCTGCTCTGAGACAGGAGGCAAAGGTATGGTTCCGCATGATTACATTCCCAAGGGAGCAAAGCGATTCGCCATTCTCCCCAGAGGTGCTTACCCGCTGCAACTTCATCTTCACCTCAAGACCCTGGCTGGCGCAAGATTGATGGCCCTCGTCACCGAAAGACTCGAAGATGTCTTTCTGGACTTCGAGTACGACCACCAGGCGTTCCGCATCCTTGAGTTGCCCGATGAATACTGGTTCGTGGTGCGGGACCCCAAGTGCCCCCCCCAGACCATGCGATCCGTACTGGAGCATTTTCAGGTGTAAAACCTTTTAAAACCTCTGTACATTGGCCCACAGGACACCCGCACAGGGTGTCTTTTTTGATGATGTTGATTTTATGTTGACCTGTACACTGAAGCATGCGTGTGGCCATGGTGGGTTCCAGAGATCCCAACATCTTCTAACCACAAGACCTTCAGCAGGCCATTCAGGACAGTGGTTTTCACATCACCGAAGTGCTGGTCACAGGAGATGCTGGAGTGTCTGCCATGGCTGCAAGTTGGGCCAGAGCACAGGGGTTGCCTCTGGTGGTGTTTTCCAGAGATCCGGATGATCCCAGAAAAATTTCTGCTGCAAAACGCAATTCCACTCTGGCAGAACATGCACAGGCCATGATTTGTCTGCACCATGGCACCAAGGGCACATGGAGCCTGATGCAGGAAATGCGCCGGAGGGACAAGCCTGTGCATGAGGTCCAGAGAATCCTTCCTGAGACAGAAGATCATCTGTGAATGAAGTGCCCCTTGGTGGTTTCTGGGGGCTTTGGCTTTCTGCCTTCTGCCCAAAACATGCCGCTGAGACCATTCGGTGAAAATGTCCCTTTTTTGCAGGGACAAACAGGTATAGTGTTAAAAGATATGTCGCAGTACCGTGTCCAACAGCGAGACGTTCCCGACCAGCAGGTGATTTGCCTGCTGGGTGTGGTGAATGCATACGAATTGCCTGCATTCATGCAGCAAGGGCTCACCACCCTCGCACAGCATGCCGCCCAGCACCAGACCGAAGTGGCCGGAGCCCCTTTTGTGCTGTACCACGAGCCTGTCAATGAACAGGACTCGGGGGCAGTGGAAATCTGCCTGCCTGTCGAACAGGCCGTGCCAGAGACCGAAGGCATCCGGCTCAAACTGGACCGTGCCCACCGCGAGATGTTTGTGACCCTCAATTACGAACAGGTGCAAGAAGGCAACCTGATAGGGGCTTACGACAAACTCCGTCTGGTGATGCCTGCCCGCAGTTTGCGTCCAGAGGGCTCGCCCAGAGAAGTGTACTTCAACTTCAATCCACAACCAGAGCAACACGAAGAATTTGTGGACGTGGCTTTCACGGTGGTCCCACAAGGATGCTGTGGCGGATCCCTGACGTGCAGTGGTCCCAGCACCTCCAGTTGCTGACATGGGACGCAAATTCACCGTTCAGGGCACCAACCAGAGCTTTGCGTGCAGAAACTGTGGTTTTGAAGTGCCCGCCTTGCAAAACGGCAGTGTCAGAAACCACTGCCCCAAATGCCTTTACAGCCTGCATGTGGACATTCAACCTGGAGACCGGGCCAACCCCTGCAAAGGCCAGATGGAACCTGTGGGCGTGGAGCACAACGCCAAAAAGGGCTGGATCATTTTGCACAAGTGCCTCAAGTGCAACGAAATTTCACGCAACAAGGCGGCTCTGGACGATCCGGTTCCCGACGACTATGACCTGATCATCCGACTCACGCAGGACAAAGAGCCATTGCTGTAAGGAGAACACATGGATGCTGGTTTCTGGTTTTTGATTGCTTTGCTGACCCTGGTCCCTCTGGGGATTTTCTGGGCGGTTGCTGGGCCTTTGAAAGGCACCCACAGTGGCAAAATTTTGCGCAACATTGCTTTTCTGCAGTTGGGTTTTGCGGTTTTGGCTGTGGTGGTGAAATTCGTTCGAGGTTGAGCCTCTGGTGTCAAAACCCCGGCCCTTAGGGCTGGGGTTTTGTTTTGCAAGTCTTCACATCGAAGATTGCCCGAGCCCTCTGGGCCGGGTTTCGTATCCGCAAGCGTTCAGGGCATGGTGGGCTTTTTCCAGTAGGTCGCCTGTTTCAAAGCCAAGACGCAGAGCCCCGCCTTCCTCACGGATGGCCAGCACCTCAATGTCTTTGATGTTGATGCCTTTGTCGCCCAGAATGTTGGCAATCCGGCCAATTTCGCCGGGTTTGTCTGGAATGGCCACCACCAGATCAAACAGACCGGGAATCAGGCTGCGCTTCACAATGGGCAGGCTGTCCCGGGTGCGTTTGCCCTCCATGGCCGACTCAAAAAGCACCTCTGGACTGTCCAGTTGGGCTTCCAGTTGTTCCAATTCTTTCTTGAAGCGGGAAATGGCCTCTCTGAGGGCATCTTTGTTGTTGATCACCATGTCCCGGCTCATGCGAGGGTCTCCGCTGGCCACGCGGGTGATGTCCCGGAAACCCCCTGCGGCCAGCAAAGCCAGACGCTCATCCCGGGCCACCATGTGCGATAGGGCCAGAGCGGTCATGTAAGGCAGGTGCGAAATGGTGGCAATCAGTTGATCGTGGGCATCGGGGGGCATCACCACCGGGTTGGCTCCGAGCTTGGTCACCAGTTGTTTGACTTTGTTGAGGAGAGGCAAAGGGGTGTTGGCTGTGGGGGTGAGCACCCAGATTGCATTTTCCAGCAATGAAGCTCTGGCTGCGGTCACGCCTGCTTTTTCGCTGCCTGCCATGGGGTGACCGGGCACGAAATTTCTCAGGTCCGAGAGCAAATCTGTGACTTTGCCTTTCACGCTTCCCACATCGGTGAAAACCACATCTTCGCGGGCATGGGCTGCAAGGTCTCTGGCAATTCGGGCCAGAGATCCCACTGGCGTGGCCAGAATGATCAGGTCTGCTTGCTGGGCCCACTCACCTGCTGTGACATACCCCTCATCAATGACGCCCAGAGCCAGTGCCAGTTTGAGGGTCTCGGGGTTGGCATCATAACCAATGACTTTGTCTGCCAGAAAACGGCCTTTCAGTCCGAGCGCAACAGAGCCACCAATCAGGCCCACGCCAGCGATGACCACGGTTTTGAAGGGGTTGGGCGTCACCATACAGGGTAATTTACCACTTTTGTGCCTTCTTCAGAAGGGACACCAAGCAAAGCTGGAGGCGTTGTTTGCAAAGTGGAATGTTTGAAGTCAACGAACACATCAGCAAGAGGGTTTCATGACAGAAGCTGCTTGATGGATGCGGGTGAAGCAAAGCCCCTTTCAGTGCTGTCATGCACAAGAAAAGACCCCTGAGCATTGCCCAGAGGTCTTGAATGGAAAATGCAAAATCAAATCTTTTTGATGTAGATTCTGGAGCAGAACACGTTGTTGTTTTCCAGCAGTTCGGTGATTTTGTTGCCTGCATCAATCCGGGCACACAGGTAATAGTTGCCAGTGGGTGTGTCAGAAGGAATCACTGCTCCAACAGGGTAACTACTGCTGCCTCCAGAGGCCAGATTGATGGTGTTGCTCACCCGACCGCCTGCCAGCAAGACATCTTCACTGAAGTTTGGAGAATAAACCCCCCATGTGTTGGGTACGATGGTGTCTGTAGACAGCATCAGGTCAATCATGTAACCGTTGGCCCCAACCGATTGGGTGCCTCGGGCAAGGGCTGTGCCAACGTTGTACCCCTTGAGGGAAACCAGACTGCTCAAATCGTCTCCAGAGTAAGCAGAGGTGGGCGCGGAGAGGTCCACTTTCAGGTCAGGCAGCAAGATTTTGACAGGCAGCACAGGGGCAGGGACGGTTTTGGCACTGGTGGTGAATTGTGGGTTGCCGGTCAGGCCAAAGTCAGTGGTGCAACCTAGCAGCAAGAGCGGATCCACCACTCCAGCACTCTGGCATTGCAGTTTGGCGTTGGCTTCCTGTGCAGGGGTCATGGTGGGCAAGCTGGAAGGGAAGTTGGGAACCGTGAACCCTCCAAAAGCTTCGCCTGCACCATAGTAGAACAGAGATTCGGCGAGGCTCGGGATCCTCCAACTGTTGGCGTACACGTTGTAAAAGGTGTTGAAGTCAATGGGATTGGGCAGCAAAGCACCGTTTCTCAGGAAGAGGTCATTGGCAGGATTGAGGTCAAAGTTGCCCATCAAACCACGAACCCGATTTTGGGCAGTGGGAGGCAGAATCAGCTTCACATCCACGTAACCGCCGTTCAAAGTGGCTTCCATCTTCTCACCATTGGGGTAGCTGAAAGTGTACTTGTTGCCGCTCTGGGCCACGCTGTATCCACCTCCGAAATTCAGGCCACCTGCGGGAATGGCTGTGGGTGTGCCTGCTGGCCCCAGACGCAGGTTGGGTGCAGCCCCAAGGTAGATGCCAGCTTTCTGTCCGTTCATGCTGGTGGCCACAGCAGTGTTGACACTGACGGTGCTGCTGCCCCCCCACGGACGCTGACGCACCTGAACCCGGAAAGGATTGACGGTGGACAGGGCCAGATCGAATTCTCCGGTGCTCTGGAACTCCACCCCGAGCCCGTCACAGGTGGTCAGGTGGGGATCGCCCCATGAGGAGCAAATGGCATTGTTGGCAGGGGCAGTGGTGATGTCAATTCCTGCCTCGTTGCCATTGCGAATCGCCATGCGTGAACCTGCAGCAAAAGGTCCAGAGAAAGTTTCGGTGCCGTCGTTGTAGGCATAAACCCGGATTTTGACGGCTTTGTCTGTGGGCAATGTGCCTGCTGGAATGGCGTAATTGCGGGCACTGCCGGGCAGATCTGAGGAACGCCATCCGGTTCCGCAGCCCACACCACAGGACCATGTGGCACTCACCACAAAGCGGTCCGGATCCAGCCCATAACTGTTGTTCCAGGCCACAGGCAGGGGAGAGGCTGCATTCACCACAGTGGAACCCACAGGAGCAGTGACCACGGGAGCGCCGGGCACCCAGTCTTTGGCCTGAATGATGCCCTCTGGGGTACGGACATTCAGAAGCAGGCCATTGCCCACTGCAACTGCAGATCCAAGGTTGCCCGAGTAAACCCCTCCAGAGGTGTGGGGCATGTTGATGGTGTTCACCCGAACGTCTGCGCCACTGTATGCCACACCTGCATTGGTCACCCGCACATTCTGGTACAGCGGTCCCATGTCGGTTCCCTGCACCAGATAACCGATCGCTTGTTGTGAAACTTCAGGGCTCTGGCTTGAGGGGACTGTGGGGTTGGTGCCGCATCCAGCCAGCAGAACGGAAAGGCTCAGGGCACTCCAGAGGGGATATGACTTGTTCATCTTTTTCTCCTTGATGCATCAAGATGTCTTCCTGATGCAGCGCAAGATCAGGCGGTGGATGGATCTGGAGGGCACCTGATCTCTGTGTTGCAATCAAGTTACAAAGTTGCTGTTGAACACCCCCTGAACAAACCCTGAACGCAGCGCAGAGGTGTTCAGACACTTTGAGGTGTTGTGCAAGCCAGAATTTTAGACTGAATCATGAAATTGTTGATCTGGGATTTTGACGGAACATTGGGTCATCGGGAAGCCTGCCCCAAAACGGCATGGAGCACCACAGCAAAAGAAATCCTTGCAGACCATCATCCAGAGGTGTCGTATTCAGGTGGCTTGTTGTCCAGTGGCTTCCCATGGCACAACTGGGAGGTGCCACATGTGGGTCAGGATCCTGAGGAATACTGGAAACCCATTGCCACCCTTTACCAGCAGATGTTTGAAACCCTCGGATTGCATGCAACGGCAGTTCAGCTCAGTGCACAGGTCAGGGAGCGCTTCTGTGATTACAGAAAATGGCACCTCTACCCAGGCACCCTTGAAACGCTGGAAGCCGTTTCAAAAAAAGGTTATCAGCAGGTCGTGCTGTCCAACCATGTGCCAGAGCTGAACCAGATCATTGAGCACCTCGGGGTGGGAAGACACCTGAATGGGATCTTCAACAGCGGCCTCACGGGTTATGAAAAGCCCCATCCAGAGAGCTACTTGCAAATCCTTCGTGCATACCCACAAGCAAAAAGGGTGGTGATGGTGGGGGACAACCGCACAGCAGATGTTCTGGTCCCTGAACAGCATGGAATAGAAGGCATTTTACTGAGATCAACGGATCCTGAATTGAAATCAGCCCAAAGCCACGAAGAAATGTTTGGATTTTTGTGAAATCCTTTAGGTTTTTGGTGCTTGGGCATACACCAGCGCGTCAAAAGACAACCCTCTGGCGGTGGCACATGAAAATGCTAATATGTTCAACGAATAGAGTGCATCAATATATGTTTCCCGTAGATGCAACACAATTCAAAGGAGAATGTCAATGAAAACACCTGTGTTCTTTTTCGGCTTGGCCTTATTGGTGGCTTGCAACACCACGACCTCCAGCACCACCCCTCCTGTTTCTCCTGCCACCCTTTATCAGGGCGACTGGGAATGGGCAGTGGTCAACGTCAACAATGAGAACGATTATGTGACAGGCATCGCTTCTTTTTCCAGAGAAGAAATCAATACACAATCTGACTCCAGTCAAAGAGGAAAAAAAGTGGCATTGGGGCTTTACACCATTGATGGCTTTGACCAGGGTCCGGTGGGACCTCTGGCCATGGGTGCGCTCGAAACACCACTTGATGCTGTTTTGCTCAATGGAAACCTTGATCCTGTGGTTGTGGGCGTGGATGCTGACGGTGCAATGTCTGTTCAGGAAGGCAAAAAGGTTTTTGTGGGTCCGGGAGTGTTCATCAATCAAAGCACAGGTGAACAGCTGGACGTGATTCTTGCGTTTGTGCAAGTCAGCACAAAACCGACCCATGTTTTTCAAAAGCTTTTTCAATGGCCTGAGCGGGGTCAGGTGACCACGGCACTGAACACCTCCTATGCAGTGCAGGGGTGGAACGATGGTGGGGTCTTTGATGTGCTGAAACGGAAGCAGACCCAAAAACAACCGGATGGACAGCTTCTCAGAGGGTTTGTTGAAAACCTGCGCTGAAATGGCTGTTGCTCACGAAAGACACCGATGCATTTGAAGTGAGCAACAGCAAATCCAAAAGACCTGCTTGACATTGGACAGGCAGGTCTTTTGGATGGTTCACGGACAGATGGTCGGCAATTTATTCTTCGACTTCAGCGACCACTTCGATGGGGCAATTGAGGGTTGCAGCCACCGAACAGTATTTTTCGTGGGAAAGGTGCACGGCCTTTTCCAGTTGTTCTCTGGTGATGCCTGTGCCTTTGCCAATGTGCTTCAGGGTGATTTTGATGTAACGGGCAGGGATGGCGTCTGCACGCTCACCTTCGGCTTCAATGCGGTAAGAGGCCAGAGGGGTTTTGCGTTTGCGCATGATTTCCACCACATCCACTGCAGTGCAAGCGGCCAGAGCACCCAGCAAAGCTTCCATGGGACTGACCCCCACTTTGACTTCGCTGTTGTCAAAAAGCACCTGTTGGCCGGTGGAATTGAAGCCTGCGTAACGTTGTTCTCCCAGATGATGCAAAACCAGAGTCTTGACTGCCATGTGCCCCAATGTAACAGATCGGGTACGGGACATTGAGATCCGGTCTACCCTTTAAAATGAAGTCATGCGTAGCGTTCGCGTTTTTCTGATTGGAATGGTGGGGGTTTCGGCGGCTCTGGTGGCTTACGGCGCGGTGTACAACCATTTTGTGCCCCATGCTGGCAATGCCGATCCCTTGCTTGCGTACAAGATGATCCCTCTGGAAATCCTGTTTGGCATCTTGATGGCCGTGTGGGTGGCCCGGGCTTTCACGAACAAGTTGCGTGAAGGCTCACAGCCCCGCACCGATGTTCAGGAGCGCATGTTGTTCCGTTTGCTGGCCCGCAAGCGCGGACGGATCACCCTGCAAGACATCCAGAACTCAAGCCCCCTCTCTGAGCAGGATGCCAGAGCCCTTCTGCAAAAATGGACCGAGGAAGGCAAAATCAAAGAAGTGAATCCGCAGGAGTATGTCCTCCATTGAGCACCCCTGAGGGTCTGTTTGACACCATCATCAACCGTGCAGATGGCTTTTTGAGGGTGTCCAGACCCACCAACCGTCTGGAAGCCCTCAAAGCATGGCACATGCGCACGCGGTTTGCCCGTCGGGTGTCTCTGGAGATGTTGTTGCAAATTCTGGAAGGGCGTCCAGACGGAGAGTACCACTGGTCTGGTGGAGAGAACGGCTCATGGCAACCCGGTCAGCCCCGTTTTCCTTGATGGACCCTGTTGCAGATTGCAATCT
Source organism: Deinococcus misasensis DSM 22328 (assembly GCF_000745915.1). Lineage (NCBI taxonomy): Bacteria > Thermotogati > Deinococcota > Deinococci > Deinococcales > Deinococcaceae > Deinococcus > Deinococcus misasensis. The sequence continues at coordinate 26,311 of NZ_JQKG01000005.1, read as the reverse complement.
GCAATATGTTGATGGCATAAAATGAACCCAATATGCCAGAGCTGCCCGAAGTGGAAACCACCCGTCGCCTGATCGAGCCTTTCTTGCTCGGGCAGGTGATTGACACCATCGAACACGAAAACAACCACCGTTATCAGGGCCTCAGCAATGTGCTGGGTCGCAAAGTGGTGGCACTGGATCGCCGGGGCAAGTACATCATTGCCCGCTTTGAAGAACCCATTGAATTGATCATCCATCTGGGCATGACGGGTGGTTTTCGACTGGAACCTGGAAAACACACCCGGGTCACGGTCACCACCTCCAAAGGCACCGTGTACTTTCAGGACTCCAGAAAATTTGGGAAGTGGTTGGTGGTCCCTCAGGGGGAATACGTCACCATGCCCACCCTGCACGAGATGGGTCCAGAGCCTCTCAGTGACGCTTTTGAATTGGAGGCTTTTGTGCAGGACATGGCGCAGGCACCCAAAATCAAACCCTATCTGCTGTCCCAAAAGCCTGTGGCTGGACTGGGAAACATCTATGTTGACGAGGCGCTCTGGCATTCCCAGATCCATCCAGAGGCCACCCGTTTGAATCCAGAGCAAGCCACCCGTCTTTACCACGCCATTCGGGATGTGATTGCCCGGGCCGTAGAAGCCGGAGGCAGCACCCTCTCTGACCAGTCTTACGGTTTGCTGGACGGCAACCCTGCATACTTCCAATTCGAACACATGGCTTACGCCCGTGAGGGAGAGCCTTGCCAGCGTTGCCAGCAACCCATTGCGAAATACTGGCTGGCCCAGAGGGGCACCCACCATTGCCCCAACTGCCAACCCATGCCCTGAGCAATCGAAAGGAACAGAGTGGAGGTGATCCTCCACTTTTTTGTTGAAGGGCATCTGCAACAAACGGGGTAAATGCAAAGTCGCTGTTCGGGCGATGAAAAAAGAAAGAGCCGTCAGCCCTCAGCGTTCAGCCGTCAGCCAGAAGGAAAGTCTTCTTCCAGTCGGTTGAGCTTGCCAAACCTGATGGGGCTTGGCCTTTTGGTCTTGCTGCTGTCGAAAGCAAAAGCCTCTGGATCCGCTTTTCACTGAACGCTGAGGTCTGACGGCTGACCGCTTTCTCAAGTGCCATGCCAAAGGTCAGACTTTGCGGTGAACCTGCTGCAACAAATGTCCTCCACACCGACAGGTCGCTGCGGTGCGGTAACATGAACCATGTTTGCAAAACACCTGATGATCGGTCTGATGCTCAGTGGTGCAGCAGCAGCACAAGTGCGTGGTGCCGTGGGATGGTTTCAACCCGCCACACCTCAAGATGCCGAAACTGCCCGACTGCTTTCTTATGATGTGGCTTTGAATTTTGGTTTACTGAAACCTTACCAGACCCAGGTGTTCACCGCGCCGCTCTTGACCCCTCAGGGTCCCCAATTGCCCATGGATGTGCTGTACTCGGAAGGGTTCTCGCAACCCAACCTGCCAGAGCATTTCACTGTCCTGCAAGACGCTCTGGGCCTCAAAACCATTGTGGGAGGTCAGGTCAAAGCTGGACAGGTCAAACTGATGGTCCAGCAAGGAGACCAGTTTCAAGAGGTGCTGGTGCAGGCTGTGCCCTCGGAATTGCGCAAGGCCACCCTCAAAAAATTGGCAGAAGTGCTCAGAACCCCTCTGGTGATTCCCCAACTGACCCCTACAGAATTGTCATTGCCCCTCCAGAGCCTTCAGCAGTTGGATTTGCTGGAAGTTGCTGCCGGAACAGAAGCCAAAGATCCGCTGGCAAAAGCTTTCTTTGACTCCATCCAGCAACCCAAGTTGGCTCTGGATCAGGCTTACCGGGCCATGCTCCAGAATCCCGAGAATTTGCTGCAACTCAATGTGGTGGATGTGCCCAGTCTGGTGACCTATCAGGCCCTGTTTTTAGAGCAGAACGGTGAAACTGCCGATGCTCTGGACCTCTTGAACCGTTCCAAATATCCCTATGCCAAAACCCTCTCAGAGGTGATTCGCCTGACACGGGGCGAAAAACTGTCAGAGAACTGGCCCTCTGGAAACAGGGGTGTGCTCAGTTTGGCTCAGGCAGCGATTCTCCAGAGCACCGGGGTGAAGGTCCAGGACACCCGTGAAAGCCTGTACCAGAAATTGCCCAATTCGGAATATGCCTTGCAAGAGTACAGTTTTGTGGCTTTTGACCGGAACGATTTTCAAATGGCACGCTCCATCATGGAGAAACTGGTGGTCCTGAGTCCATTCAAGCCCCTCTACTGGACCAATTTGGGCTGGGCGCAGTACAAAACAGGCAATCCACAACAGGCGCTTCGCAGCACAGACCGCTCTTTGCAATTGGACCCTCAAGATGAAATTGCTGCTTACAACATCGGACTGTACAGTGTGGCCCTCGGGCAGGATCAGGATGCCAGAGATGCATATGGCTACGCTCTGGGTCTGGGCAGTTACAAAGACACCGAAATGGCCATCAAGGACCTTGAAGAAAGCCCGGATCCCAGATACCACTTCTACAGTGGCGTGCTGTATGAGCAACTTGGCAATTATCCAAAAGCCCTTCAAGACCTGAACATGTATCTTGCTTCCAATCCTCCTGCAGCGGAACAGGAAAATGCCCGCAACATCGCCGAGAGGGTTTCCCAGGCCAACTGTGATTTTGAATTGGCAGACCAGCCATGGTTCACTGTCAAAGGTGAAGCATTGCAGCAGGTCAAGCAGGGTCAGTACCTGCAAGCCAACTTCAATGTGCGTTGCTCGGTGGTGCTCCCCATTCCTGTGACGGTGAAGTACACCCTCACCCAGAGCGGTCAGGCACTTTCATCTGCAGAATTCACCCCAGAATTGAAGCCTTCCACCTCTGGATTCCGCATTCAGGATGCTCTGGTGCCCCTGTTCGAAGTCAAAGATGGAGAACTCACCAGTGAGATTCAGGTGACCGGAGCCAACGGTGCCAGCAAAACCTTCCGTCAGGTGATTCAGGTGCAAGGACAAGCCTCATTCAAAGAGCGCCTGACCAGTGCAGACCTGCATCTGGTCAACCTTTATGGCAACCCTGTGGTGCAAAATGATCCGGTTCAGGACCTCACCAGTCAGGTCCGCAGCTTGTTTCAGGATGCCAATGCTTTCCGGAGCCTGTACCCAGGTTTAACCCCCGAGCAGACCAAGACTGTGCAGGAGGTCACCCCAGAGAAAGTGCAACAGGTGCTGGAAAACCTGCTGGTCCGTGTGGGTGCCGAATTGGCTCCCGGCAGCAAAATCTTTTTCCCTGATGAATACCTTCAGCAGATCTTGCAAGCTGCCCCTCAACCTGAATAAACCTGGATTTTCCGGTTGGCTCAGTCAAAGTGTTTCAGGGCTTCCCTGACCGTCAGACCCGAGAGATGTGCTTGGTGTTGCTCCACAAACCTCTGCACTTCCTCGGGTCTGGTTTTGGCGTATTCACGCAAAGCCCAGCCCATGGCCTTGCGAATGAAAAAATCTGGACCGTTGGCCTGCTTCAAGCAGTACTCAAAAAGCCTTTCCGAATCGGTTTTTCTGCGGTGTTTCAATTGATGCAGGAGGGCTGTCCTGCGAACCCACATGTTTTCATCCTCAATCCAGAGGTCCATTTCTTGACGCAGTTCGGGGTGCCTCAAAACCAGCAACCCCACACATTTGGTGGCCAGAGCGTCCACGGTGTCCCACCATGAACGGCTCTCGATCAATTGGCGCAATGCGGGCAAGTCGGTGGGTTTCAAAGCCTTGTGATGCTTTTCCAGCACATCAAGACCCACATACTGAAATTCCCTTTCTGGAAAATACCAGAGCAACTGGGCTGTGTGCAGGGCTTCTGAAGGATCCAGAGATCGCAATGGGTCGGTGATCAGAAGTTTGCGCTCTGGTGTTTTGATGCCCAGAAACACAAAATGGTTCTTCATGTAAGCCTGCATGCCTTCGGCTTGCTCAGGGTTGCGGGCATCCTCCAAAAGGTTTTGAATGTGCTTTACAAATGTGGCTGCATCCATGGCTCACCTGCTATGGTTCTTGCGGGCATCCAGAGCAATCCACACCCACCCTGCAATTTGCAAAACCCCACCAATGGGTGTGATGGCCCCAAGCACCCGGACACCGGTCAGGGCAAGCAAGTACAGGCTTCCTGAAAAAATCAAGGTGCCAACAAACAACAGCACAATGCCTTTGCTCTGGAAACGTGCTGCACCCAGAGCCACCAGAGCCAGTGCATGGTACATCTGGTACCGGACACCCGTCTCAAAAATGGCCAGGAGGTCTGCAGGCAACATGTCTTTGAGGGCGTGGGCTCCAAATGCACCCAATCCGACCCCGAGAGCAGCCAGAAGTGCGGCGTAAAAAAGTGTCATCCTGAAATTATACGTGTCTCACCAATCGGACAGATGTCCTGAAAAAAGAGAGCAGAACGTTTCTGCTCTCTCAATAGGATGGTTTGTCTGGATGTTCAGGGCAGGCTGGACCTGAGGGCACGCATGCGGCCTGCTCTGGACTTCAAGGTGTAGCTTCCAGCGTTTGCAGGAATCAATGCGGTCTCGAATTTGCCCAGCAGGATGCTGTCTGAACCCTGTTGCAATTCTGCCTCACCTTCAATCACGGTGACCACATGAAAACTTTCCCCAGTGGTTTGCAGTTCCAGTGGGGCAGAGGAGGTCTGCAGTACTTCCGTCAAAAAGTACTGGCACTCCACCAGAGGTTGTACATCGGTCTCGTTCAACTCAGGATAGGCATGGACCTGTCCAGATTCATCTGCACGGGTCACCAGAGCTGATTCTTCCAGATGCAATTTGCGGCCTGCGCTGGCTGGGCGGTCCCAGTCGTACACCCGGTAGGTGATGTCACTGGTCTGCTGAACTTCATAAATGAACAGTCCCGGCCCAAGGGCATGCATGGTTCCTGCAGGCATGAAAACCGTGTCTCCAGCCTTGACCTCAACATATTCAGACAGGGGTTCCACTTTGGCAGCCAGAATGGCTTCTTTCAATGCCTCTGGTGTGGTTCCCTTGCGAATGCCAGCAATGACTTTTGCCCCTTCATCCGCTTCCAGAACATGCCAGGCTTCGGTTTTGCCAAATTGACCTGCCCCTGCCAGCTTTTCTGCTTGCTCATCGTTGGGATGAACCTGAATGGAAAGCCAGTCCGAGCAGTCCAGCAGTTTGATCAGCAAGGGAAAACGTTCGCCAGTGGCATTCCAGGCTCTGGAGCCCAACAGGGCTTCCCCTTCCAGTTGCAGGACTTCGGAAAGTTTTTTGCCTGCATGGACACCAGAGGACACCATGTTGTTTTCAAAGACCACCCAGGCTTCACCAATGGGGGTGCTGCTGTTTTGCAGACGTTGGCCACCCCACACACGATGATGAAACTCAGGGACAAGTTGCAAGACCTGAGACATTCAAAACCTCCAACCCTGAAGCTATCACACCTCAGGGTTACACATTCACACTTTTTCGGAAGGACGGGGGAGCAGGGCTGCCCCACCCAGCAAACTGGCATTCTCATAAAGCCCACTGAGTTTGAAATTCAAATCGGGCACCTGCTGTTTTAAGGTGATTTCGAAGCAATCAAAAGCCCGAGAGATGTTTCCACCCAGCACCACCACCTCGGGCTGAAAACGCTCCGCCCAGGGTTTGATGATTTGCCCGAGCTCCTGCCCAAAGTGGTTCAGCACCAGTTGGGCTTGTGGATCTTGATTCCGGGCGGCTTCGGTGATGTGCCGAACATCCCATTGTCTGGATGTCAGGCGGGTGTAGTGCTTCATGATGGCCCGACCAGAAGCATAATCTTCTGCGATGGTGCCACGGTAAGGGGTGTTCCAGATTTCCCCTTCATACGGGATGCGGGAATCTCGGGTCAGGATGATCCCTTGATCCAGAAACCCAGATCCAAGACCAGTGCCCAGCGTGATGCCCATCACCCGACTGTATCCACGGGCTGCACCTCCCCACCATTCCCCGAGCACATACAGGTCGGCATCGTTGCCATAAAGCACAGGCGCACTGAACAGCGAACTGCTGGTCCAGCGTTCCCGCAGGCCTGCAGTGACATTCAGGCCATACAGGTTCGCGAATTTGTGCTCATGCAAAGAAACCCCTTTTTGATGGTCAAAAGGACTGGGGATGGCAATGCCAATGTGGGTCAGCTTGGGGGAACCCACCAGACGGTGGGACTGGTGGGCAGCGGTGGCCCATGTGTCCAGCAAATGCTGGGCGGGCGCTGACTCTGCCATGCTTTTGCGCACCAGACTTTTGTCCAGCAGCACACGGCGTTCGGTGTCCACAATTGCAGCTGTGATGTGGCTGCCACCGATGTCCAGAGCCAGCGCGAAACTCATGCCACCACCGGAGAAGGTTGCACTTCAAGGGCAGCTTCAGCACCGAGGTAACGCACCCGAACGGTTTGCCCTTTCAGGTCGGTGGCTTCCAGAATTCTGCTTTCACCGGCACGCAAATCGATGAAGTTGTCGTTCCAGCTCACGCTCTGGTCGGTGTCCAACCAGATCCCTTTGACCGGTTTGTGTGCGGTGATCTTGATGCTGTTTTCAGACAGGTACTCGATGTCCAGTTCGGGGTCGGCAAAGTGGTAGAACTTGTAAGGCTCTGGGAATTCACTGCTCCGTGCCACAACCTGTCCATCCACCAAGAGTTCTGCAAAATAAATGGTGGGCGCAGAGGAAACCTGCCAAGAGGCAAGGTCTGTGCGTCGGTTGGGCAACACCAGCACATCTGTGCTGCGCTCTGCGATCAATTGACCGGACAGGTCGTAAGCGTACAACCGCAACTCAGCTTCTTGAGAGGTGACGCTGCTGCTGCTGATCCAGACGTTCAGCGCATCGGTTTTTTGCAGACCCACTGCAAAGGTGGCCATCTCCCGTTTGATGGTGTAAAAAGCGGGTTTGGCAATTTCGTGGGAGTCGATGATGGCCCAACTGGTGACTGGCCAGCAGTCGTTCAACTGCCAGACCAGAGCTCCCGAAACAGCACGTTTGCCAGGTTTCTCGAAGCGTTTGCGGAAATCGCGGTAGGCGTACCGCATGGCTTCACCTTGAATGAATTGGGTGTTGTAGACATATTCTTCAAGGTTTTTGTGCCCACGCATGTTTTCTGCTTGATAGACTGCCAGTCTTCGGGCACCATCGGGTTTGCCATTGGGTCCAGTGGCTTTGTTGTGGTGCACCATGGTGCGGCTTTCGGCATACAGGTCTTCAGCAGGTGTGCTTGCACGAATGGCTGCCAGAGAGGGCGCAGATTGCAGGCCAAATTCACTGACAAAGCGACCTTCGTAGTTGGTGTATTCCTGATAAGGGGCCATGTGCACGTGCCAGATTTCCCAGGTGTGACGGTCTCCGGAGACCCCGGAGTACACATCGTCACCACCATAGGGGCTGCCGGGCCAGTACAGGGTTTTGGGATCGAGTTTCTGGCAGACTTCTTTGAGGAGCACTTCATAGATCACTTTGGCATCGAATTTGCTCTCGTCGCCACCGGGGCCAGCAGCTCCGACACTCTGGGCAATCTGGTAGTCTTCATTGTTGCCACACCAGAGGGCAATGGAGGTGTGATTGCGCAGGCGTTTGACGGCAGCGGTGGCTTCTTGTTCCACGCTGGCTTTAAATTCCTCGTATGCAGGGTACATTCCGCAGGCAAACAGGAAGTCCTGCCAAACCAGCAAGCCCAGTTCATCGCAGAGGTCATAGAACACATCGGCTTCATAGATTCCGCCACCCCACACACGAATCATGTTCATGTTGCCGTCTCGGGCCTGGGTCAGGCGTTTGCGGTACTGTTCATCGCTGATGCGGTTGAGGATCAAGTCATCTGGAATCCAGTTGGCACCACCAGCAAAAATGGGCTGGTTGTTCACTTCAAAATAAAAACTGCTGCCGGGTTCTCCCAGAATGGGTTCCTGAATCACCCTCAGACGACGCATGCCCAGACGGATGGATTTTTGATCGATGCAGTTGGGACCGTCCAGCAGTTGAACATCCAAGGTGTAAAGGGGTTGGCTGCCCAATCCATTGGGATACCAGAGTTCAGGGTTTTGCACTTCAAAAAACACTTGATTCTGGTGCCCTGCACAAATGTCCTGTGCTGCAACCACCCTGCCCTGAGGATCCAAAAGTTGAATTTTGAGGGTGTGTTTTTCCGCTTGACCTTCAATTTCAACCTGTACAGGCACCAGAGCCTGTTCCAGAGAAGGGGTCACTTCCACAGGAGCATAAACGTCTGCAATTCTGGCATCAAAACTTTGCAGGGTCACCGGTTTCCAGAGGCCTGCAGTCAGCAAGGTTGGGCCCCAATCCCAACCATAGTGGTATTGGGCTTTGCGGATGTAAACCCGGGAGGCATCACCGTTCCACACGGCGCGTTTGCCATGTTTGGCTTCCAGCGCTTTCCCCACCCTGACAGGGCTTTCAAAGAGCACCTGCAGTGTGTTTTGTCCGACCTGCAGTTGGGACTTGACATCCACTCGATGGTGAACAAACATGTTGTCGCTGACCAGAATCTGTTGCTGGTTCAGCCAGACGGTACACAGGGTGTCCAAACCTTCGAAATTCAGGTGCACATGGGGAGCAGCCAGATCGGCTTCTGTTACTGAAAATTCAGTGCGGTACAGCCAATCTTGTTCACCAATCCACTGAACATTCTTTTCATTGAGACCATAGAAGGGGTTTTCAATGAGCCCTTGTTTCAGCAGGTCCCACTGAACAGTGCCGGGTACAGTGGCACTTGTCCATCCATCTGCAGACTGAAGGTCTTCTTGTAAAGACAGGGAGGGGTTGCGGGATTTGAGCTGCCAGCCGAAGTTGAGGGAGAGTTCAGTCATGGGGGTTCCTTTGAGACAGGGTGAAGACGGCCAAATGGCCTGACATGAAACAAAGCTTCTGTTTACTAAACTCTACCATCGGGATGGATGAATGTCAAAACAGTGTTTTTCATGGTGTTTGGATGTTCTCTGAACCGGGTCAAAACGTTTGTATTTGTTTACAAAACAACTTAAGATGAGTCATATGTCCGGCCTCCAAGTCACCCCAGACGAACCCACCATCCGCGATGTCGCTAAACAGGCAGGCGTATCCATTGCTACCGTATCCAGAGCACTGAAAAACCAGCCGGGTCTGACTGAGGAAACCAGACAGCAGGTGCTGGAAGCTGCAGCCATGCTCGGTTATGATTTGACCAAGTTGCGTCCTGTCAAAGCCAGACGCATTGGCTTTTTTCTGCATCGCCAGCATTACGCTGTCACGTCCAATCCGTTTTACTTTCCTGTCTTGCATGGTGTTGAAGAGGCTTGCAGACGTGAAGGTGTTGCCCTTTCATACTGCTCGGTCAGCACGGAAGACAACATCTCTGACATCATTCGCATTCAGGAAGTGGACGCCATCATCTGTGCCGGATATTTCGATGCAGACATGCTGACGGCATTCAAGCGTTCTGGCAAACAGTTGATTCTCGTGGACAACAACCAACCAGGGTTCCTGAGTGTCAACACTGACAACGTCACAGGGGCTTATCAAGCCACCCAGCACTTGATTGCCATGGGACGCAGGCGCATTGCATTCATTTCAGGTCCCAACCACTTCAGCATCCAGCAGCGTCAACAAGGGTACATGCAGGCCCTCACAGATGCAGGTCGCGAGATTGATCCTGCATTGATGGTGCAGCGGTATCCCATAGACGAACAAGCAGGTGCCTACCCTGCAATGCAACAACTCCTGGCCTTGAAAGAACCACCAGATGCGGTTTTTGCTTACAACGATGAAACCGCCATTGTGGCCATTCAGGCTTGCCTGGACTCTGGTTTGAGTGTCCCTGAAGACATCGCCATTGTCGGTTACGATGACATTCCCAATGCTGCACATGGGAATCCTTCCTTGACCACGGTGCATGTGGACAAAGAAGTGCTTGGACGTGAAGCTGTGAAATTGATTTTGCATCCCAAACGCAAAGAAGACAGCGTTTTGGTTCCGGTCCGGTTGATCATCCGCCAGAGCACCAAATCCAAGCTGAACCGCAGGCGTTGAACATTGCACCTCAAAGCAGAGGAGATTTCTCCTCTGCTTTTGTTTTGAGGATGTTGTTACGTAAACCTAAAAGTATTGTTTTCAAAAAATGTTCTTTCCAGACGCAAAAATATTGAATATTGGAAGTGTGGGGCTCTGGATATTGTAATTGTTTACCAAACAAAATAAGATGTTTTCATGTCCGCCCCTTTGCGTCCAAAAGCTGACAGGCCGAGCATTCGGGATGTGGCCACTGCGGCTGGAGTTTCCATTGCGACAGTGTCCAGAGCCCTGAAAAACCAGCCAGGTCTGACCGAAGTCACACGCCAGCAAATTCTGGATGTGGCCCAGTCGTTGGGATACAACCTGACCAGCTTGAAGCCCAATCGGATCAAGCGGATGGGATTCTTCATACACAGGGAACACACCACATTGCAAAGCAATCCGTTTTATTTTCCTGTGTTGCATGGTGCTGAAAGCATTTGCAACAGGGAAGAGGTCATCCTCACCTATTCTTCCGTGGATGAAAGCGATGCCATTGGTAAGATTGTGGACTTGCATGGATTGGATGCACTGATGTTGGTTGGATATTTCACACCCGAAGTGGTGCAACGTTTTCTGATGACAGGCAGGCCGATGGTCCTTGTGGATCACCACCACCAGAACATCCACTCGGTCAACACCGACAATTTCATGGGTGCTTATCTGGTGACCCAGCACCTGATTGCCATGGGCAAAAACCACATTGCATTCATTGATGGGCAGGACAGCCATTACAGCATTCAGCAGCGTTTTGCTGGTTTCTTGCATGCCCTTCAGGACGCAGGACGGGAATTTGATGAAAGATATCGGGTTGCCAGAGATCCTGTCGATGCGCCAGAAGGTGCTTATCTTGCGATGGAAACCCTGTTGGAGCTTCCACAACCTCCAGATGCTGTGTTTGCTTTCAATGACATGTCTGCTCTGGTGGCCATCAAGGCCTGTCAGGACCATGGCATCAAAGTGCCAGAGCAGGTGGCTGTGGTGGGTTTTGACAACATTCCACAGGCTTCGCACAGCCACCCATCCTTGACCACGGTGCATGTGGACAAAGAGGTGCTGGGGCGCGAAGGGGCACGGCTTTTGATGGGTGCTCTGGAACCCAGACAAGTGGTGATTCCCGTCCAATTGATGATTCGCCAGAGCAGCCGACTGATCCACAAGCGCCGCAGAAGATGACTTGCTCACTGTCTGGTGCAGTTGGTGTTGGATGTCTCTGGAAGTGAGTTCCATGGTCAGATGGGTCTCTGGAAAAGCCTGTAGCAGACGTGTTTGTTTTGACCTGATGGTGTCACGAAACAAAAATCGAAACGTGAAGCGAGTTTAGTTTTTTTGTTTAGTAATTTTAGCGTTAAAGCAGGGCAATATTGATGGATGTGGGGCTTTCGGACCCATATGAAGTTGTTGGGATGGAATTTCTCAGTGTGCGAAAACTTCGTCTATCAAACGTATTTTCGAGATTGCCTTTGTGAACATTGTGGGCATTTGACAATTCCTCAACACTGGTGCTACACTTCATCTACAGTTTACTAAACACACAACGTTATGGAACAGCGCACAAGCTGCCAAATGGCATACCTTTGTCCTGTTGCAAGACAATTGTGCCTCTGAGGTTCTTCTACAGCCAATCACCCACCCCAGAGTTTAGTAAATATGCTTCAAACACCAGATCAAGGAGAGAACATGAAGCTCAAAACCCTGACCGCAGTTCTTGCCGCCTCTTTATCCGTAGCCCAGGCCGAAAAACTCACCATCTGGATGGTGGGGGACGACAACAACGGCACCCGCATCATGCAAGCTGCTGCAGACCTGTTCCAAACCAAGAACAAGGATGTGACCTTCGAAATTCGCAACATTCCTTGGTCTGACGCCTACACCAAATATCTGGCTGCCATTGCATCCAAGAGTGGTCCAGACATCATCACTGGGGGTCTTTCCTTTGGGATTTCTCTGGGCAAACAAGGCGGTCTGGTCAACATTGGCAAGGAATACCCTGCTTTTGCTGCACAGGTGAAAAAAGTGGCTCAGAAAGGGGTCATGAAATCCATTACCTCTCTGGATGGCTCCTTGTACGCTGTTCCTTACAACCTTGATGTTCAGTTGATGTACTACCGCAAAGACACCCTCAAAGACATGAAGATCAGCTTGCCCAAAAACTGGGACCAACTGACCAAAGCCAACGACAAGCTGAAAGCTGCTGGCAAAAAACCCTTCATGCAACAGTGGGGCAACGCCAACTGGCTGGGCTTCTTCCCCTTCTTCTATCAGGCAGGCGGAGAATTCTACGACGACAAGTGCAGCAAATCCACCATCAACAGCACTGAAGGTGTTCAGGCCCTGAAATACTACGCTGAACTGTACACCAAGTACAAAGCCCCCACCGATGGCTGGCCCGACATCGAAGCTGCTCTGGACAGTGGCGACGCTGCCCTGACCTCCACTGGTCCCTGGACCCTGGCCAGCATTGACGCCTCCAGACCCAAGCTGCAAGGCAAATGGGGAATTGCCAAAATGCCTGCTGGACCCAGTGGAAAATCCACTGCTTTCATTGGTGGCTCCACCATCATGGTGATGTCCTACAGCAAAAACAAAGACCTCGCCATGAAGTACCTGCAGCACCTGTACACCACCAGTGCCGCTCGCGCCATGATCAACGCTTCCACCAAACTGGGCTCCCTCTGGATTCCTGCCCGCACCGATCTGGCCTCCCTGCTCAACCTGCCTGCTGATCGCAAGTCTGCCCTGATTGCCCAGCTGAAAGACGCCGAAGGCCCCTCCAACTGCCCCGGTTGGGAAGAGTCCGGCGATGCTGTGACCCAGGCCATCCAGCAAGTCATCTTCTCCGGTCAAGATCCCAAAGCTGCTCTGGATGCGGCTGCGAAAGTCATGGACCGCAACCTCGCCAAACGATAAGCAAACCGTGGGGTGTTCCTGCTTCTGTGCAGGGACACCCCTTTTGACCCGAAAGGGGAGACCATGAGCAATCAGCCCAGCGCGCCCACCCAAGTTGCCCTTTCCAACAAACGCCCTTCCAGTCTGGCCATGAAACTGAAAAATTTTACGGTGCCTTTTTTCATGATGGCGCCCTTCCTGGTTTTGTTTCTGGTCTTCACCGTGATTCCCGTTTTTTGGTCTTTGTACCTGAGTTTCACGGAATACAATGCCATTCAAGCCCCCAGATTTATAGGCACACAAAACTACGAGGAATTGCTTGCTGACCCTCGCTTTTTCAAAGCCCTGAGCAACACCACTTTTTATGTGGTGACCTCAGTGGTGCTCAGCAATGTTTTGGGTCTGGCCCTCGCCATGGTTTTTGGCTCTCAAAAATGGTCAGATCAATTTTTCCGTTCGGTGTTCTTCCTGCCCTCCATTGCCGGAGGTTTGGCCATCACTGCCGTATGGAAATGGATTTTTAACTCCGAAGATTTCGGTCTGATGAACACCATCCTCAGCATCTTCCACATCGATCCTGTGCGCTTTTTGGGTGATCCCAGATATGCCATGCCCATCACAGTGGTGATTGCCGTTTGGGGTGGAATGGGGTACAGCATGATCCTGTACCTTGCCGGTTTGAGAAGTGTTCCTTCAGAGCTTTATGAAGCTGCCGCCATTGACGGTGCCAACCCCACCCAGAGGTTCTTCCGCATCACCATTCCTTTGTTGAAACCCACCATCCTCTTTGTGGTGATCACAGGCATCATTGGTGCTTTCCAGGTGTTCGATGGACCCTACCTGTTGTTCGCCAGCGTGGCCAACACCGGTGGCATCCTTGACTCGGGTCTGACCCTGGTGATGTTGCTGTTCGACAAAGGTTTCCGTTTGCTGGAACTGGGCAAAGCATCTGCTCTGGCATGGATTCTGCTCGTGATCATCTTCGTTCTGACCCTGATCAACATGCGTCTGGGTCGTTCCAACCAGGAAAGCTGAGGAGGTTTTTATGGTCGGCGAAAAACCCAATGTGCTCATCCAACAACTCATCCGTCTGCCCTTCTACCTGCTGGCCCTGTTCGTCGTGCTGCCTTATTACTGGATGGTGCTTGGCGCTTTCAAACCCCTGCCAGAGCTGGTCAAAAACCCGCCCACGTTCATTGTTGAAAATCCCACTCTGGACAATTTCTACAACCCTCGCTGGAACCCGGACGAGTTCAACCCCAATGAAGTGCAAGGCTTCTTCCAGCGCTTTCAGGACTACAATCTGCCTCTGGGCATGGGCACTTTCTTCTTGAACAGCATGTTCGTGACTGTGGCCATCACTGTTCTGACCGTTCTCATCGCTTCTGCCGTCGCTTATGTGCTGGTCAAGCACCCTTTTCCGGGCAACAAGCTGGTGTTCTGGTTGATCATTGGCTCCATGATGCTTCCCTGGCAGGTCACGCTGATTCCTGGATTCTTGATCGTCAAGGATCTCGGTTGGATGAACACCTTCTGGGCTTTGATCATCCCGGCACTGGCCAATGCCTATACGGTGTTCTTTCTGAGGCAGTCGATTGCCCAGATGCCTGAGGAATTGTTTGATGCTGCCCGCATTGACGGAGCTGGTGAACTGCGCATCTGGTGGCAAATTGTGCTCCCTTTGCTGCGTCCTGCCATTGCTGCCATGGCCATCTTCATTGCTCTGGCCAACTGGAACAACTTCCTCTGGCCTCTGATTGTGCTGGAGTCTCCCTCCACCTACACCCTGCCCATGATCATCAAAGAGTTGTCCATCAACAGCAACGATCCCCGTGGTGCTGGTGTGGTGATGGTGGCAACCCTGCTTTCTTCCATCCCTGCGTTCATCTTCTTCCTGTTCTTCCAGCGCCAGTTCGTTCAAGGCATCGCTGTCGGTGCGGTGAAAGGTTAAGCCATGCGTCTGAAATTGCCCTTCAAGCTGGTCTGCATCTCCTTTGCCCTTGTTTCCGGGGCTTTCGCTCAAACCCTTGACAGTTTTGAAAGTGCATCAAGCAGTTGGCGGCCTGGACTGGCTCCGACTTACTCAGACAGCAGTGCTTTGTCCACAGCCATCAGCACCCAATACGTGACAGATGGATCCCAGAGCCTTGAGCTCAAGCTGGACAAAAACGACAAGCCCAAAGCCACCTTTTTTGTGGAGAAACCCACCAATCTGGATGGAGCCACCACCCTTTCTGTGGATGTTTTCAACCCGGGTGTTGCAGGGAGTGTGGCTCTGGCCCTCAGCACAGGGGGGGGTTGGGAGTGGTTTGAGTCTGAAGCCATCCCTTTGAAGGAAGGGCAACAAACCATCCAGTTTGACCTTACCAGTGACCGGTACAAAAGTGCCAAAAACAACTGGAATTATGGGGTCAGGATTGCCAACCAGAACAAGACAGAGCGTGTTGCTTTGCTCTTTTTCCCGAACAAAGCAGGCAGTGTGTTCATTGACAACCTGAGGGCTGGGACGGGGAATGTTGCCATCACCACGTCCACCTCATCAGAGCCAGAACCTGTGGCTCAGCAGGCTTCAACAGCAACCCAGAGTGCAACCTCGGCAACCACCCCTGCTTCTGCGCAGGTTCAGACCGGAACCGCATTGTCCATCCAAGGCGTCCAGACGGCAAAGGTTTTGCAGGGTATCGAGCTGACCCTGCAAACAGATGCAGTGTTTGCAAACCCCTATGACCCCAATCAGGCGGACATGATGGTACAGTTCACAGCTCCCTCTGGGAAAACCGTACAGGTTCCAGCTTTTTACTATCAGGATTTTGATCTGGAAACCGTGCAACCCAAAGGCAAACCGGTCTGGAAAGTTCGGTACACTCCGCTTGAAGCTGGCGATTACACAGTTCAAGCCAGTCTGAAACAGGGAAGTGTTCAGAGTGCCCCTGTGAAATTGACTGCACAGGCGAATCCCACGGCAAAAGGCTTCATCCGGGTGGATCCAGAGAATCCACGGTACTTCAGCCATGAGAACGGGGATTTCTTTCTTCCCATTGGCTTGAACATTGCATGGTCCACCGGGCAAGGCAAGCAGGTGCTGGACGATTACCGCCGCTGGTTTGATCGGTTTGCAGCCAATGGAGGGAACTTTGCTCGCATCTGGATGGCCCCCTGGGGTTTCAGCCTGGAGTGGAAGGACACCGGCCTGGGCAATTACAAGAACCGCATGCAGCAAGCGTTCTTGCTGGATCAAGTCTTCAAAATGGCCGAAGAAAGGGGCATCCAGATCCTGCTGTGTGTCCTGAACCACGGGCAATTTTCAGCCACCATCAATCCAGAGTGGGATGACAACCCGTACAACGTGAAAAACGGTGGCATGCTCAACCGTCCAGAGGAGTTTGTCAGCAACGAGCAGGCCAAAGCCCTGTTCAAACAACGGATGCGTTACATTGCTGCCCGTTACAGCTACAGCCCCAACCTGTTTGCATGGGAATGGTGGAACGAAGTCAACTGGACCCCCATCAGCGATCTGGATTTGCGGGTCTGGATCCCCGAGATGAACAACTACCTGCTGTCTCTGGACCCCAACAAACGCATGATTTCCAACAGCCATGCTTCTGGTACATCCACCAGCATCTGGAACATGCCTGAGCTGAGTTTCAGCCAGCAACACGATTACTCCGGCCGGGATGCAGGCCGTTTCCTCTACCCCAACTTCAATGACATGGCAGATTTGTCTCCCAACAAACCTGTGCTTTTGGCCGAAATAGGCTATGCTGCTGCAGGCACCGACGATCTGCCCATCAGTCGAGATGAAATTCAGTTGCACAATGCGCTCTGGTCGGGTCCCCTCTCGGGCTTTGCCAGCACTGGCATGTACTGGTGGTGGGACAATTTCATTGATCCCAAAAACCACTGGACCCACTTCAAAGGGGTGGCCGATTTCTTTGCAGGAGAAGACCTTTCTGCGATGAGCAGACAACGACCTGCCACCAATGACCTGCTGGGCACTGTGGCACTGGGGATGCAAAACGACAACCGTGCTCTGGTGTGGGTGCGCAACAACCAGTATGAGCCCGGAACCGTCATCAAACTGATCAACGAAGCCATCATCAATGGGACCTTCAACGACCAGTGGAAGTTTGTGCCAGAGCCAGTCACCGATCTGGAAGTCACCGTCAATGGTCTCAAAGATGGACCTTATCAGGTGAAGTTCTACGACCCCCAAACCAACCAGTGGTTGAACACCGAGAATGTCATGGCCTCTGGTGGCAGTGTGCTGGTCAAAATCAACAGCCTGAGTAAGGATCTGGCCTTCAAAATCGTTGCTGTGCAGTGATCTTCTGACCTGCTTCAACCCCCACAATCCGTTTCTTTCCATCCCTGCCTTGGCGTGCATTGCACGCCCTGGGCCCCCTTTTCCCCGGAGGACCGTATGATCAAGAACGTTGCCCGCATGTCTTCGCTTGTCCTGACTGGTGCCCTCATTCTGGCCGCTTGCACTCCAGCAGCACCCAAACCTGAAGTGGCCAGCATTGTGCTGACCCCGGATGCTCCAAAAATCACTGTTGGAGGCACACAACCCTTCACTGCCGTGGCTAAAGACAAGGATGGGAAAACCATCTCTGGGGTGTCTTTTGCATACACCTCTTCAGACACCAGCAAAGCCACCATCAATGGTTCAGGTGTGGCCACCGGGGTAGGGGTTGGAACGAGCAAGATCACTGCCAAAGCGGGAAGCAAAACCAGCAACGAAGTGACCCTGACTGTTGAAGCATCTCCTGTGACCAGCATTCAGGTATCCGCCCCTGTTGCCACTGTTGAAGAAGGCAAAACCATTGCTTTCACTGCTGTCTCCAAAGACAAAGACGGTCAAGTGGTTGCAGATGCCAATGTGCAATGGATCTCAGACAATGCTGCTGTGGCCACTGTGGATGCCAATGGTCTGCTGACCGCAGTGAAGGCTGGAACTGCCAACATCAGTGCCAAATTGGGCGACGTCACCAGCAACACTGTGGCTGTCACAGTGACTCCGAAACCCACGAATACGGTGTTTGATTTCGAATCTGATGCTCAGGGTTGGGGACCTGTCACTGCTGGTACTGCAACAGCGGTGTCTTCTGCAGAGTATGCCACTTCTGGAACCAAAAGCCTCAAATTGACCATTTCTGCTGAAGGCTGGATGGGTGCAGATTTTGCAGAGCTTAAAGATTTCACTGGAAAAACCAAAATTGTTTATGACATCAAAACCACAGATGCTGCCACCAACACCATGACTTTTGTGTTGAAGGAAGGCGATCAAGGTCGTTGGTGTGAAACAAAACCAGACTCTTGGTTGAATGCAGGTGAAACCCAAACAGTGACTCTGGATGTAACAGTCAATTTCCAGTGCTATGATCCACCCGAAACCCGCAAAGTCAATTTGGCTCAAGTCAAAGGGTTCTATCTGTACATGAAAGCAGGAACCTTCTACATCGACAACGTCAGATTCGAGTGACCTTCGCCAACAAGGAAGGGAAGTCCCTTCCTTGTTTCTTTCCCCGACTCGAAAGGATTCAACATGCCCCGTTATGGTTTCAACTTCCAGTGGATGTATTCCGGAGAGTACAGCCAGCAGCCTTTAGAACCCGACACCCGAGCCCTCGATTTCATGCAGCAATTCGGGTTTGATTTTGCCCGAATACCAGTGAACTACTTTTTCTTCACCAAGGATTTTGACTACTTCAATCCAGATGAAGAAGTGTTGGCCTATCTGGACCGCTATTTGGCAGCCTGTCAGCAGCGCGACATTCACATGAGCCTCAACCTGCACCGTGCTCCCGGTTACTGCATCAACTACAACCATCTGGAAAAACACAACCTCTGGCAGGACCAGATTGCACAGGATGCTTTTGTGTTTCTGTGGGAAGGGTTCGCACGTCGGTACAAAGGTGTACCCAGCAGTCAGCTCAGCTTTGATTTGCTCAATGAACCACCAGAGATCGGACAATATGGCATGACCCGCGAGATCCACGAAAACCTGATGCGTCGGACCGTGGCCGCCATTCGGGCCATTGATCCACAGCGTGAAATTGTGGTGGATGGATTGGGTGGGGGCAACATCGCCATGCCAGAGTTGGCAGACCTTGGAGTGATCCATTCTGGGCGTGGTTATCAACCCATGACGGTTTCTCACTACCGTGCCGAGTGGTGGGATGGCTCAAAAGGCATGCCCATGCCCACCTACCCCGAGTGTGAGTGGGATGGAAAAGTGTGGAACATTGACACTTTGCGTGAATACTACCGCCCCTGGCAAGAGATTCGGGAAAAAGGTGTTCAGGTGCACATCGGAGAGTTCGGTTGCTACCGGTACACACCCAATGATGTGGCCCTCAGGTGGTTCAGGGATTTGTTTCAGGTTTACCGCGAGTTGGGCTGGGGTTTTGCCCTCTGGGAATTCAAAGGCAATTTCGGCATTGCAGAACACAACCGTCCGGGAGTGGTTTACGAAGACTTCCATGGCTACAAGATTGATCGTGAATTGCTGGACTTGATGCTGGAAAGCCGCGTTCAACCTGTTGAGCTCTAAAACGCCATTTGAGCAGGAGGGCACATGGGTGTCCTCTTTTTTTGGCCTGTTCAAATGAAGGATTCCAGTGTGAATTCAGCCAGACGTTTAGACCTCTGGGGCACGTAACAGCCCTTTTCATTTTTCATTTGTGCCAGAGTGGCCCTGACAGGGCTTCTTTGTGAAATCCACCCAAGAGGTCAACATGCGAGATGTCCACCAGCAACACTATTTTCTGGAACGCTATCAGGGGTCGAAGCCCCTGCAGACTTTTTTCTTTCTGTACGAGGGACAGGGCACAAGACTCTTCTGGTCTTTTGTGCTGTACGTCATCAAGGTCAGCCCAGCGGTGCTTTTGCCGATCATCACTGCCAGAGTGATCGACCTGATCACCACCAGAGGGCCATTGGAGCAGTTGTGGATGTGGGCTCTGGTGATTTTTGTTTTGCTGCTTCAAAACATACCCAACCATTACCTGCACGTCCGTTACCTCAGCATGGCCACGCGCACCATGGAAACCCGGTTGCGGTCAGCGATTTGCAGGCACCTGCAGCACCTGTCGATTGGTTTTTACAACCGGACCAGTGCGGGCTCATTGCAGAACAAGGTGCTCAGGGATGTGGAAGCCATCGAGCAACTGACCCGCATTCTGTTTGACAGTGGACTCGGGGCATTGGTGTTCATTGTGGTGGCTCTGGTGACCACAGCGATCCGCGCTCCCGAGTTCATTTTGTTTTATGTGGTGACGGTGCCCGCTGCTGCTTTGCTGGTGCGGTCCATGCGAGGTGCCTTGAGCGACCACAACAGCGCTTTCCGAAAAGAACTTGAAGCCATGAGTGCCCGGATCATGGAAATGACCAGTCTGATTCCCATCACCCGAGCCCACGGATTGGAAGATCAGGAACTGGAAAAGGTTTCTCACACGCTGGACAGGGTCCGTACAGCAGGTGTGGGCCTCGATTCCATCAATGCCATGTTCAATGCGGTGGCTTGGGTGACTTTCAACGTGTTCAACATGGGCTGTTTGATTGTGGCAGCTTACGTGTATTATGTTCAGCTTCTTCCCATCACAGTGGGCGATGTGGTGATGCTGTCGGGGTTTTTCGCCAGTTTGACCAACTCGGTGATTGGCCTGATCAATCTGGTTCCCCAGATGTCCAAAGGTCTGGAGGCCATCCGCTCCATTGGTGAAGTGCTGGAGAGCCCCGATCTGGAACACAATGCAGGCAAATCTGTGGTGAAGGCTGTCAAAGGGGAGTTTGCTTTTCAGGACGTTGGATTTCAGTATCCAGAGGAAGATCAGCATGCCATCCGCCACTTCAATTTGACGGTCAAAGCAGGGGAGACGGTGGCTCTGGTGGGTCCCAGCGGTTCAGGGAAATCCACCATTCTGAGTCTGGTGATCGGCTTCAACCGGGCCACCAGTGGACAGATTCTGCTGGACGGCAAAAACATGGAAGGTCTGGATTTGCGCACCTATCGTCAGTTTCTTTCGGTGGTGCCTCAAGAATCCCTGTTGTTTGAAGGCTCCATCCGGGACAATGTGACTTATGGTTTGGGCCGTGTGGAAGAAGACCGCCTGATGCAAGCGCTGAAAGATGCCAATGCCTGGGAGTTCATCGAGCGACTGCCTTATGGTCTGGACACCCGGGTGGGTGAAAAGGGAGCCAGACTTTCAGGAGGTCAGAAACAACGTCTGGCGATTGCACGTGCACTCATCCGCAATCCCAGAGTGCTGATCCTCGATGAGGCCACTTCTGCACTGGACACCGAAAGTGAAGCCCTGATTCAGGAGGCTCTGGAACGCTTGATGAAGGGACGCACCACTTTTGTGGTGGCCCACCGCCTGTCCACCGTTCGTAATGCAGACCGCATTGTGGTGCTGGCTCAGGGCAAAATTGAAGAGATTGGTCCTCACGAGCAATTGCTGGAACAGCAAGGCCTTTATGCCCAGCTGTACCAGAGACAGGCTGGTCTGTCGCAAGTCCACTGACCAGAGGGTCAAACAGGTTGCAGCGGATGGTGGGGCAGTTCAGGAAAAAAGACCGTGATGGAATCTCCAGATTTCACAAGGCCACTTTGCAAGACAATCCCCATCACCCCTGCTTTGCGAATCAGGTTGCCCTGACCGTCATGGTCCAGTACGGCTTGCATCAAACCTTTCTGAAAAGCATCAATTTGCAGGCATGGATTCCTGAGCCCTGTGATTTCCACCAGGGCTGAATCTCCGATTTTGAGCTGGGTTCCTGTGGGCAACCCCAGCAAATCTACACCCCTTGTGGTGATGTTTTCACCCAAGTCGCCGGGCTTGACATCAAAGCCCCGAGCAAGCAATTCATCGTGCAACTCTGCGTGCATCAGGTGCACTTGCCTCAGGTTGGGTTGAGAAGGGTCTCTGGCCACTCTGGACCTGTGCTTGACAGTGGTGCCCTGATGGGCATCTCCATCGATCCCGAGGCCTTCCAGCAACATGATGTGGGGCCGCAAAAATTTGGAAAAAGTGTGGGTTGAGCTCTGGTGAACCGCAATGACTTGTGGATGCATGTTCTCAGGATACTTTGACAGCTCTGGACCTCAGGTAGGCCTGTCTGAGTTGCAAAGTGATCACCGAAATCAAGACCAGTGCTCCGCCCAGAAGCTGCACAGGTTCCAGGGTTTCTTTCAGCAGTACAAACCCGAGCAGCAAAGTGAATACGGGTTCCAATGTGGACAGGATGGCGGTCTGGGAAGTGCCCAGCAATTGAATGCCATAAAAAATCCCGATCACAGGAATCACGGTGGCCACTGTGGCGATGCCCAGCAACAGGAGGCCTTCACCCATGGCATCTGGAACATCGAAACCAGAGCCCAAAATGGCCCATGTGACGAATGCCAGAGCAGCACCCAGACTCAAGAAAGCTGTGGTCGGAACAGGATGGGTGTTGTGAATCACTCTGGAACTGACCATCAGGTAGACGGCGTACCAGATGCCTGACAACAGTGCCAGACCGATGCCCAGCAAACTGACTTTGCCTTCCACCTGTGTGGTGAGCACAATGCCAACAAAGGCCATCAACAAAGCAAAAAGGGTGGTTTTGGTGGGGACTTTCCTTTCAATGGCCCACTCCAGCAAAGTCACAAAAGCAGGGTAAGCATACAAAATCAAAGCGGTCAGTCCTGCGCTGAGGTGCTGCAAAGCCAGGAAATAAATGGTGGCCTGTGTGGCATATCCCACCAGTCCCAGCAGCAAAGCAGGTGGCCATTGCTTGGCGGAAAGCCTCCATTCTTTTTTGAGGGACATCAACAGAAAAAGGATCAGGGCAGACAGGCCGAAACGCCAGGCCAGGGTGCTCTGGAAGCTGAACTGCATCTGGTAGGAAAACTTGGCAAAAATGCCAAGGGTGGCAAATCCGAAAGCAGAAACAGACACCATCAGGATGCCTTTCAGATGTGGGGTCATGTTTTCAGTGTAAGTGATATATTGTATACAGAAAGCACTTGTATGAAGAGGCGCAAAATCAGCCTGCCTTCATGTCCATCAGCAAACTTTCATTCTGTTCATGGCAGAACAACCTAAGCTTTTTGCTGTGAGCGATTCCCATCTGGCCCTGCAGGAGATGTTGCGGGCCTTTGTGTTGTTGAAGGGCAGCATCAGCGCACATCTCAATGCTGAAGCCTTGCAAGCCCTGAAAAAAGCCTATGAGGTGCTGTCTCAAGGTTTTGAAGTCCCTGAACTGCCAGAGAAAAGCGTCAGTCTGACCCAGCCGACATACCATGCATACCATGCAAGGTCAGCCATCCAGAGGGCACTTTTGCTCTTTGAAGGTCACATGAATCCATCTGCACCAGAGACCGTCCTGGAAGTTCTGGCTTTGATCAAAGAGTCGTATGAATTGCTTTGAGGCAACAAAAAGCAAGACCACGGTACCGTAACCGTGGTCTTGCTCTGGTTTTCAAGTTTTCAAGGGCTGAAGATCAACTGTTGTTGCCACCACCGTGGGAGTTGCGTCCTCCACGGGCGCGTTCCTCATCGGTCAATTCGTGGCGACCTTCGTTGTTGTCACCTTGATTTCCGCCTCGACCTTGGCCACCACCCTGATTGCCGCTCTGGGTGCTTTGTTGGTCATCGTTTTTGTGGGAGTTTTCCCCACCCCGCACGCGCTCTTCGTGGGTCAGTTGGTGACGGCCTTCATTGTTGTCACCTTGATTTCCGCCTCGACCTTGGCCACCACCCTGATTGCCACCTTGGGTGCTTTGCTGGTTGTCATTTTTGTGGGAGTTTTCTCCACCACGTTTGCGGTCTTCTTGAGAAAGGTTGCTGCCGCGGCCCTGGTTGTTGTCATTTTGTGCCATGAGAATCCTCCTGGGGATGAAACGTATGGATTTGAAATCCACACAGAATCTGTTGCTGGCGTCCAGACAAACTTCTGGAAAGTTTGAAGGACACCATCAAGAATGAAGAGCTGAACATCTGAGAATCTTGCTCTGGCTTTTTGATTTCAATTTGTTTCAATTTGATTTCAATGGTTATTCAATAGAGTGCTCTTGAAAGATAAAATGTGAAAACCATCAAAGAACCATCGCAAGGCGTATTTTCAGTGACGACCAATTGGTTTGATCGACAAGAACATCCTAGCTCTGAATGATGATGTAAAAATGATAAAATTAAAGACATCCTGTTGTTTTTATGCTCATTTATTTAATTGAAGTTGTTCTGATTTTAAACTGAACGACCACTGAAATCACGTTTGGTCCATTTGAGATTGTAAAAGATTCTTTATGTTTTTTAGCATCTGTGGGATTTGCTGCTGTCAGAGAAAAGTCAGAATTGTGGATTATGCTGAAGGAGATGCAAACCATTGACGAACTCCTGACCCAGTGTGTCCACATGGGGGCAAGCGACATCCACCTCAGAGCCAAAGCCCGTCCGATGGTCCGAATTGATGGAGACATGCAACGCATCGGAGAAGAAGAACTGCAACCCGATGTTGTGGAGTCCTACTGCAAAGCCATGATGATCCGACCAGGCATGTGGGATGAGTTTTACACCAAACGGGACGCTGATTTTGCTTATGGCATCCCCGGAGTGGCCCGATTTCGTGTCAATGCATTCTGGCAGCGCGGAACGGTGGGTCTGATCATGCGTGTGGTGCAGAACAAAGACATCCCGAGTTTTGAAGACCTCGGACTCAATCCGACCACTTTTGCTGAATTGTGCAGCAAAGAGCGTGGTTTGATTCTGGTGACCGGTCCCACTGGGTCAGGGAAAACCACCACTCTGGCCAGCATGCTGGATTACATCAATTCCACTGCACCTGTCAATGTGGTGACGCTTGAAGATCCCATCGAAGTGCTGCACAAAGACAAAATGGCCTCGTTCAACCAGAGAGAACTTGGCCTTGACACCCTGAGTTTTGCTGCGGGTCTTCGGGCCGCCATGCGTCAGGATCCCGATGTGATTCTGATTGGTGAGATGCGCGACAAGGAAACCGTGGAAGCTGCACTTTCTGCTGCCCAGACCGGACACCTCGTGTTCAGCACATTGCACACCCTGGATGCCATGCGAACGGTCAACCGCATCATTGACTTCTTTGCCCCCCATGAACGGGGTCAGATCCGCATGGGCCTTTCTGAATCTCTGGTGGGCATTGTCAGCCAGAGGTTGTTGCCTCGCAAAAATGGGGGTCGTGTGCTGGGTCTGGAAGTGATGGTGGGGACCCCAACCATCCGTGAGTGCGTCAAGGACGAAGACAAATTGGAGCAAATCAAAGATGCCCTGATGGAAGGCAGTCAGATTGGCATGCACACCTTTGACCAGCACCTCGCCAAACTGGTGCAGGAAGACCTGTTGACCAGAGAAGCTGCCATTGACGCGGCCACCAGTCCACACGAATTGAAAATGATGGTTGACTTCTTCTGATCTGCACCCTCTGAAACCCAGTGGATGACAATGCGAAAAACCGGATGCATTTGCATCCGGTTTTGGCTGGGCGCCCTTCAGGAAGCCTGATGCATGTGGTGTTCCATGCGATTCAAGAGAACCTCCAGATTGAACGGTTTCTGGATGAATTCTCTGGCCCCCTGTTCCAGAGTGCTGCGAATCAAATCCGCATCCTGCTCTGCTGAGACCATGATCACGGGGGTGTGGGGAAACTGTTTCTGAATGAAGGGGAGGAGGTCCAGTCCAGTGCCACCGGGAAAATTCACATCCAGCAAAATCACATCAAAGTGGCTGTGGTCCAGCAAGGTGCTGAGTGCTTCGGTGAAGTCTGCAGCAGAGCACACTTCAAAGTGATTGAGGGTCAGAAAACGACGCAGCATGTTTCTGACGGTTTGTTCATCTTCAACGATCAGAACGTGTGGGTTGGGATGGGGCATCAGATTCACCGTTCTACGTCTCCTGTTCTGAGTGGGGGCTTGGGTCATGCCAGCAAACACTGGCAACTTAAAAGCAGTGTACTGAGACATTCTGAAATGAAGCAGAGGACATGGGGCAAAATCACAATTTCAAAAACCTTGTCTTTGTCGATGTTTTTGTCCTCAGTACCCGACAAGTTTGGGGAACAAAAGCTGAAGGCCTTCCAGTAAAGCCCACAATGGCTTCCTGAATAACTCCAGCAGCAGAGAAATCCCCACCCGAAAGACACTCCGGGCCAAACGACCATGTTTCTTTTTTGGAATCTGAACCCTTTCGCCCAGTTTCACCGCCCACACGAACACCACTGCCAGTAGGCACACCAAACGTTCCAGGTGCCGAGCATCCGTCATGTGGGTGTTCTCCAGCCGAAAACCCAGAGACTTGAGGTTCTTGAAAAGACATTCAATCCGGAACCTTTTCAAATAACGTTCAAGCAAAAGGCCATCTGGAACGTTGGAAATCAC